>JAMORM010000214.1 GCA_027063585.1 Sulfurimonas sp.
TTAGATTTCGCAAAATTTACAAAATACTCAAAACCGGGACCTCGTTATACTTCTTATCCGACAGCATTGGAGTTTAATGATGCATTCGGATATGACGAGTATGTGAAAAAGCTAGAAACGCAAGACGCTTCACGTCCTTTGAGCCTCTATTTTCACCTGCCGTTTTGTAAAAATGCCTGTTATTTTTGCGGATGTAATGTTGTCTTTACTTCCAAAGAAGATAAAATGATTCGTTATATGGATTATTTAAAACGTGAGCTTAAAATTCTGTCTAAGCATTTGGATATGAACCGTGAAGTCATTCAAATGCACTTTGGCGGAGGTACACCGACTTTCTTTTCTGCTGAACAATTAGATGAAATTATTTCGGAAATAAAGTCTTATTTTCCGAATTTTGTTGCAGATGCGGAAATTTCTTGTGAAATTGACCCGCGTCACATCAACGAAGATCAAATGAAAGTTATGAGCGAGCATGGGTTTAACCGTGTAAGTTTCGGTTTGCAGGATTTTAATGAAAAAGTTCAGATTGCAGTGCATCGTGTGCAGCCTTATAATATTACAAAAGATGCTATGGACTTGGCACGAAAATACAATATGCATTCGGTCAATGTTGATTTGATTTACGGACTGCCTTTTCAAACGCTCGACACCTTTAAAGAGACGCTTTCTTTGGCGCTTACTTTAAACCCGGACAGATTTGCGGTTTTTAATTATGCTCATGTGCCTTGGCTAAAAAAGACGATGAGAAAGATTGATGAAACGACTTTGCCTCGTCCTGATGAAAAGCTTCAAATTATGCAATACACTATAGATTTTCTAACAGAGAACGGGTATAAAATGATTGGTATGGATCACTTTGCAAAATCCGAAGATGAACTTTTTAAAGCTATAGACAAAGGTGAACTGCACAGAAACTTTCAAGGCTATACAACCAAAGGCGGTGCAGATTTAATAGGTGTGGGACTTACTTCGATCGGTGAAGGTGTTGATTATTATGCACAAAACTTTAAAGATATGCCATCATATGAAGAAGCGATAGATGCCCAAAGACTTCCGTTTGAACGCGGCGTTGCATTAAGTGAAGATGATCAGATACGCCAACATGTTATTATGGAGTTGATGAGTAATTTTAAACTTGATATCAAGAGGTTTGAAGCCATATACGGATTGGAGTTTAAAAAATATTTTGAAGATGCACTCCTTGATTTAAAACCTTTTGTTGAAGAAGAACTTATCACAATGAGTGATGATTATATTGCATGCTCTGAAACAGGTACTTTACTTATAAGAAATATTGCAATGCCTTTTGATGCTTATATGAAACATCACGCAGGAAGCAATAAAACATTTTCAAAGACGGTATAAAAATGAGTAAAAAACCAGAAGATATTTTTAGTTTTGATAAAGTAGCCGATGATTGTATAAAATGTGGAAAATGTATTCCTGTTTGTACAATTCATAATGTCAATGCCGATGAGGTTACTTCTCCGCGTGGATTTATAGACCTTTTAGGCGCTTATAAACGCGGAAATTTGGAGCTTGATAAAACGGCAAAAAATATTTTCGAGAGTTGTTTTTTATGTACCGCTTGTGTTGAGGTCTGTCCGAAATCACTCCCGACAGATATGATAATAGAACAGGTTCGCAGTGACATAGCGCAAAAATTTGGCATTGCCTGGTATAAAAAAGCATTTTTTCTGCTGTTGCGTCACAGATGGCTCAATGATATCGCCTTTAAACTTGGTTATACCTTCCAAACCTGCGGCTTTAAAATTAAAAGTGATATTGACTCTATGACTTCACGTTTGAATCTGCCAATGATTAAATCTGACAGATTGATGCCTAGTTTGACAAAAACATCCTTTTTAAATTCTCATCCTGAAAATATCAGTAATGGAGGGAAAAGAAAAGTAGCTATTTTTATAGGCTGTTTGGGAAATTATAACTATAAAAATGTGGGTGATTCTCTTTTGGAAATTCTTGAAGCACTTGAAATTGACGCATTTTTGGCAAAAAGCCAGAAGTGCTGTTCTGCTCCTGCTTATTTTACGGGTGATTTTGACACGGTTGATTATAATGCCAAGTTTAACATTGAATATTTTGAAAAATTTTCTGATGATGTTGAGGCTATAATAGTACCAGAGGCTACATGTAGTGCGATGCTTAAAATAGATTATGAGCACTATTTTCATGACCAACCGGAGTGGAAAGCTCGTGCAAAAGCTGTGATGAGTAAAGTTTTTATGGCGACTGAATGGCTGCAGCATCATACACATTTGGAACATCTTTTAGCATCAAAGAAAAAAGCTTCTCCTATTGTTACTTATCATGACCCTTGCCATGCGAAAAAGATGCAGGGAATCCATGAAGAACCGAGAAATCTGATTCGCCAAAATTATAAAATTGTTGAGATGAGCGATCCAAATCAGTGCTGTGGATTCGGTGGTGTGACGATGCAGACGGAAAAATACCACTTTGCAAAAGCAGCCGGCGTTCCTAAAGCTGCCATGATTAAAGAAACAAAAGCGGAGATTGTCAGTGCAGAATGCAGTGCCTGTCGTATGCAGATAAATAACTCTATGCACAATGCCGGAGTTGAGACTGTCTTTAAAAATCCGATTGAACTTATAGCAGAGGCATTGAAGAGTTAATATGCACCATTTTGTATGGAATGTTGACCCGGTACTCATCTCTTTTGGACCACTTCAGGTACACTGGTACGGGATTTTGTTCGCTGCAGCAATCCTCTCTGGCTTAGAGTTTATGAAATGGGTGTATCGTCTGGAAAATAAAGACGAAAATACGATTGAGCCGCTTTTTTTATATGCAGTGGTGGGTATTGTAGTCGGTGCGAGACTTGGACATTGTCTTTTTTATGATCCTGATTATTATCTGGCACATCCTATGAAAATATTTGCAATATGGGAAGGGGGA
>JAMORM010000215.1 GCA_027063585.1 Sulfurimonas sp.
TTAATGTTATAATTCTTGTATGAAGGCAAAAAGATCCAATAAAATTATTGTTATCGGTGGTGGTTACGGCGGACTCAAAGCAGTTGCCAATCTTGCCAAACATCAAAATAATCAAATCACACTTTTAGATAAAAATGCCTATCATTTTATGCAGACGGATGTGTATGATCTTATCGCTAATGAAAAAGATTTTGCAAAAGTGAGCGTAGATTTATTTACCTATTGCAGCGGATTTGACGGGAATGTCAGTTTTTATAAACAAGAAGTCGATGATATTGATTTTAAAAATAAAAAAGTCATTACAGTCGTACAGCGTTTTTCATATGATTATCTTATTATAGCTGTCGGTGCAAGGACAAAATTTGTACAGAGTATAAACGGGCTTAAAGAGCATGCCCACGGGGTAAAAGCACTGCATCGTGCAATGTATTTTAAACAAAAATTTGAAATGTCACTTTTTAAAAAAGTACAAGAGAGAGGGGTTACATGTAAACCTTTAAGCATTGTAGTGGCCGGTGCGGGACTCAGCGGTGTTGAAATAGCGGCACAAATGGCATCTTTTGCAAAAGAATTTTATTGTGAAAATAATTTTTTATGTAGAAAATTAAATATAATACTTGTGAGTTCATCGAAACAGATTCTTAAAGGAATGGACAGTTTTTTGGTGGAGAAATCTCAAAAAAGATTGTTTGATTTGGAGGTTGTTATAAAATCGCAAACTCGAGTGACATCTTTGACAAAACAGAGCGTTACATTAAATAACGGCGAAGTAATATCCATGGATTTTATGATTTTTGCCGGAGGAATAGAGCCAAACGGGTTAATATATAAACTTGATTTAGACAAAAATGAAAAAGGTTTTTTAAATATAAATTCTTTTTTACAGGTAAGAGAGCATAAAGAAGTATTCGCCATAGGTGATTGCGCTACATTATATAATAAAGGAAAATTTGTTGCACCTACAGCTGATGTAGCTGAACAAATGGCAGATATTTGCAGTGAGAACATTATGCGTCTTAGTCAAAATAAAGCCCTTAAAGAACACAATATATGTTCACGAGGGATATTAATCGCACTTGGACGCAGATATGCAGTGGGAAAAGTTTTAAATATGCATATAAGCGGATATTTTGCTTTTTTAATGAAAAAAATAATTGAAAAAGTCTATTTTATAAAATTGGACAGACACTCGAAAAAGGGCTGTGAGAAAATATTTTAGTATTCACTTTTTAGTAAGGTTTGGTATAATAACTTTATGAATCTATTATCTGCTAAAAATTTATCACACTCATTTGAATATGAACTTTTCTCTGATGTATCATTGTCTTTGGATACCAATGAAAGTATTGCTATTATCGGTATGAGTGGAAGTGGCAAGTCTACGCTTTTGCATCTGTTATCTACTCTTTTAACGCCTGAGAAGGGCACTATTGAACTTTTTGGCAAAGATATTGCATCAATGAGTAAAAAAGAGCTTACTCTTATAAAACGTAACAAACTTGGCATAGTTTTTCAATCTCATTATCTTTTTAAAGGATTTAGTGCTTATGAAAACCTTGAAGTAGCCCAAATTCTTTCGCAAAAAGATATAGACACTACATTAATAAAAAACTTGGAAATTGAGCAGTGTATGCATCAAAAAGTGACTGAGCTCTCAGGTGGGCAGCAGCAGCGTGTTTCTATTGCCAGAGTACTTACAAAAAAACCCTCAATTATTTTTGCAGACGAACCGACCGGAAATCTTGATAACCAAACAGCTTCAGAAGTCATGAAGCTTTTTTTTCAATATTGCGAAGATAATGATGCCGGTATGATACTTGTAACGCATGATAATGACTTGGCGCACATGTGCAAACTTGTTTATAAACTTGAAGACAAAGAGTTAAAACTAATTAAGTAGAGGGTAAACTGGTGGGCTGGATAGAAATATTTAACGAAACAAATGTAGTAGGTTTTCTTTTACTTTTTTTTCGTTTTGCCGGGTTGTTTATTGCCGTGCCTATTTTTAACCATCAAAATATACCGATGAACATTAAAGCATCCATGGCTTTTTTCTTTACGGTAGTATTTTACTCTTCAATGCCCGTATTACATATTAGTATTGATGTGCCAACTATTTTAGTCGCTGTACTAGGTGAGCTTTTGCTTGGCTTGTCTGTAGGCGTTGTTTTGCAACTTGCATATAATGTCATTACTTTTGCGGGTGGTCAAATATCATTTATGATGGGTTTTTCAATGGCAAGTGCAATTGATCCCCAATCAGGTGTTTCGATGCCTATTATTTCTCAATTTCTTTCTTTGATGGGTTTAATGATTTTACTCTCTCTCAATCTGCATCATTGGATGCTACTCTTTATTGACTACTCTTTAAAAACAGTGCCTTTAGGTGGTTTTGTCATGAGTAAAGATTTGTTTCATTACATTATGCACGCTACATCAAATATGTTTTTAGTAGGTTTTATAATTGCATTTCCTGTTATTGCTCTTTCATGGCTGGCTGATGTTATTTTTGGAATGCTTATGAAAACAATGCCGCAGTTTAACCTTTTGGTTATTGGTTTCCCTATTAAAATTATGGTGGCTTTTGTTGTGCTTATAGCAACTTTTACAGCAATTATGCTAATATTAAAAGGACAAGTTCAAGAAGCATTTAACTCTTTAGAAATGCTTTTTTAGTTTTTTTTTGATACAATAGTGTTAATAGAGATTTTTGAAATACGCTCAAGAAATCATCCAAAGGAACATGCGTGAAAATACTGCTTTTAAATGATAATCCCGTAGTAAATAAATTAGTTACTCTAAGTGCACAAAAGACATCCGATGAAGTAGATATAACATCAACGATTGAAGGAATTGAATCTCAAAATTATGATCTGTTAATTGTTGATGACAGCGTTTACAGTGATGAATTGTTGA
>JAMORM010000216.1 GCA_027063585.1 Sulfurimonas sp.
AGAGCGGCCAGATGTGGCTACATCATTTAACTTTTCTAAAGTCTGCATAGATTTTTGATCTGCCACTTTTCCAAAAATCGTATAACCGCCGTTTAACCAAGGTGTTGGAGCAGTTGTTATGAAGAACTGACTGCCGTTTGTATTTGGTCCTCTGTTGGCCATTGCCAAAATGCCGGGTTTGTCAAAAATAAGATTTGGTTTGAATTCATCTTTAAAGTCTTTATGCCAAATGCTCTCTCCACCACGGCCGCTCTCAGTCGGGTCACCGCCTTGAATCATAAAATTATGGATAATTCTATGAAATGCCACCCCATTGTAGTAGCCTTCTTTTACATGCGTTGTGAAGTTTTCAACTGCTAAAGGTGCAGCATCGGGGAAAAGTTCAAGTTCTATAGTGCCTTGATTCGTTTGTAAAATAACATGTGGGTTATTTTCTCCTGCAAAAAGTGTAGTCATTAATAGTAATAATAATGCAAGTAAAATTCGTTTCATAACATAAGCTCCTTATTGTTGTTTTTCAAAGTTTAAACATACAGAATTGATGCAGTATCGCAAACCTGTAGGTTCGGGACCATCGCCAAAGAGGTGTCCCAGGTGGGCATCACAGCTACTACATAGCACTTCTGTTCTAATCGTACCGTGGGACATATCTTTTCTTTCCAAAACGGCACCTTCGATAGTTTCATAATAGCTTGGCCAACCTGTTCCTGAGTCAAATTTTGCAGTTGATTCAAAAAGTGGAGTTCCACAACAAATACATTTATAGGTACCATCATTTTTATTGTCGTAAAGTTTTCCAGAAAATGGCGCTTCGGTTCCATGTTGACGACATACGTAAAAAGCTTCAGGAGTAAGTTCTTTCTTCCATTCCTCTTCACTTTTTATTATTTTCATTGAATTTCCTTTGATTTTTGTATGCAAATTTATATGACATAGTATATCAAGTGTATGTAGTTTTATATATAAAATGAGTGTGTTATTTGAAATTGGAGGAAGAAAAATATTAAAAAAGAGTATTACTTATACGTAAGCAATACTCTTAAGTGATTATTTACCGGCTGCAACACGGTCTTTAAGAATTTTATGCGTTTTATATAAGTTTGGAGTTAAGTCTTCAAATAAATCACGGTAACTTTTTTTTACTTTTTAGTGCAAAATTTTAGGGTTCATTTGATATGTCTCTTTAACTCTTTTGTGTTAAAAAAAAACTATTAAAATAATTTCCCTATCTTTTGAAATCCATACCAGTAAAGCAAAATTCCAAGTACTAATACCCCGCTAAAATAAGGCCATAAATCAACAAACTCCGTACCTCTAAAAAAGATACTCTCCGTTCCTTCTATGTAGTAGCGAAGTGGTGAGAACAAAGAGAGTTTTTGAAAAACAGGATGCATCGCATAAACAGGTGTCCAAGCACCGCTGAGAAATATCAGTGGCATCATAATAATGATGGCAAGTTGTGCTACCTGCATAACATCTTTGGAGACTGCGGCAACAAAAAGACCGATACCTGCACTTGAAAAAGAGTAGAAAAATGTTAAAAGCATAAATGCCCAAAATGAACCGTTCATTGGCACATCAAATGCTCCAAAAAGCACAAATCCAACGGCTAACACTGTTCCGACCATGACAATGATTACCTGTGAAAAAGTTTTTGCCAAAATAGTAATCTTTGGATCAATTGGCATCAGTAGCATTATATCCCAAGTGCCGTCTTCTTTCTCTTTGACAAATACGATAGCCGTAAGAATGACAACAAGTAAAGTAATAACAGAAAGAAGTTCAGTAAGTGCCATAAAGCTGTGATTGTCTGCATTTTCATTAAAGAGTTTATGGGTTTTTAGCTCAAGTGGCAGATTCATCGACTGAAAATCAAAAATAATATTTTGAATATAAGTAAATGTTGTCAAACTTTGTGATGCTGATGTAGCATCAAGCAAAAGATTGAGTTGTGCCGTCTTGCCACTGCGAAAATTCTTTTCAAAATCAGCATCAAAAATCATCCCAACCATAGCCTCTTTGTTAAAAATTGCTTTTGAGAGTGCCTTTTGAGAAGTGTAAGGCACAGGTGTTTTAAACTCCGGTTTATGCAGGCGTGAGAGAATTTTTTGACTGATACCACCACCTGTTTTATCAACATAACCGACAACTACATTTCGTGGTTTTAGCTGTATTCCCTCTCCTGCTATATACACATCAACTGTAAAAGAGTAAAGCACAACAAGAACAAGCATTACCGAACGTAAAAAACTCAACAACTCTTTAGAGACAATAATTGAAAATATACGCATTACTTCATCTCCTTTTTAAGTAACAATGTCCCAAGACCAAACAATCCAAAGAAAAACCCTACAAGAATAAGCAGATAGAGTATATTTGTTTGAGAATCCAACCCCTGCCCAATCAAAAATGTATCATACAAAATATGGTTGTAATACATTACCGGAAACATATGTGCCTCCACATAAGAGTCTCCCTCCATAGAAGAGATCGGCATTAGAATCCCCGAGTATAAAAATCCAGGAATGATGGTAACAATAACTGTCAAAACAACAGCTACAATCTGTTTTTTTGTAATAACGGAAATAAGCATACCAATAGCAAGACTAACAAGAATATAAAGTTCACTACTCAACCAATAAAGCATAAAACTCCCTCTAAAAGGGACATTGAAAATATAAAGTGCTATTAAAAAAAGTATGAAAATATTCAAAGAATGGAGTAAAAACGCAGGGAAAATTTTTGCAAGTAAAAACTCTCCTTTACTTAGAGGTGAAGCATAAAAGTTAAATATTGTCCCTTTTTCTTTCTCTTTGACAATCAGCAGTGCCGCCAAAATCGCAGGAGCTACCAAAAGTACTAGCCCTATAAGCCCCGGTACGATGGCATCTTCATCTCGCATCGCTTGATTAAA
>JAMORM010000217.1 GCA_027063585.1 Sulfurimonas sp.
AATTTTACCAATATGCTTCTTGATAGCGAAGAAAATATTGTTATTGTTACAAAAAATAACCAAATCGACAAGATGAATAAAGCCTTTTATAGAGCCTTTGGATATAAAGACATGGAGAGTTTTACAAGCCAACATGAATGTATTTGTGATCTTTTTATCCAAAGAGATGGTTATCTGAAGAAAGAAAAAAGACCAAAAATGTGGTTCGATCCGATACTTCAAGAGCCTAATAAAATTCATTTGGCATTGATGATGGATGTAAATAATGAAGAACATATTTACAATGTAAAATCTCGCAAGGTTCATTATGATAATAATATAAGCTATGTTATTCATACTTTTAATGATATAACAGAACTAGAACAGGCAAAACAAAAAGCACAGAAAGCAGAGATGGCACAAGCAATGTTTTTGGCAAATATGAGCCATGAAATAAGAACACCGATGAATGGTATTCTCGGTTTTGCAGAACTCTTGCAAAATACCGAGTTATCAGATACGCAAAAAAAATATGTAGATATCATTAACAGTTCAACGCGTACACTCTTAAATATTATTAACGATATACTTGACTCATCAAAAATTGCAAACAATAAAATAGAGCTTGAAAGTATTGAAATAAATCCTTATGTAGAACTCAATACTACCTATGAACTCCTAAAATCTTTAGCAGAACAAAAGTCTCTTGTTTATATCAATAGATTTGATACAGAAATGTTTGAGTGCATTATAAGTGATCCAACAAGACTTAGACAAATACTTACAAATCTCCTCTCAAATGCTATTAAATTTACGCCACAAAACGGGCAGGTTGTTTTTGAAACAAAAGTTATAAAAACCAGCGATTCCTTTCAAACAATACGTTTTAGTGTCCATGATACGGGAATAGGCATACCAAAAGAAAAACTTCAAACAATATTTAAACCATTTTCTCAGGCGGATGACTCTACTACCCGTAAATTTGGCGGTACGGGGCTAGGTTTGACTATAAGTGCTGATTTAGTCAAAGTATTTGGAGGAAAATTACAGGTAAATTCCACTGAAGGCGAAGGTACAACATTTTTCTTTGATTTGGAATTTGAAAAATGTGCTAATGGTACTATACTAAAGAATCTTTTGGCAGATTATGAACTCGTTGTAGTTGATGATGATAAAAAGCTTGTTGTTGAGATGATAGATAAAACTTTGGCTTCGTTTCATTTAAACTATAAGCATATACCCAAAGGGAGTGATCTTAGAACAATACTTACGAAAAACAACATTATTCTTACACTAGATACGAGTATAGGAATGCAAGCACGTAGTGTTTTACCTCGAGAGCAAATAGTATGTATTAGTGATACATGTAATAATGCCCATTTAGAGTGTATAGATATTGTGTTTGATGAATCTTTTGGATCAAATTTATATAATTTTCTTTTGTCCAAGATGCAAAACTTTACTGCAATGCATAAAGAAAATAAAGAAACTTTTACGCAAAGATTAAAAATTCTTGTTGCAGAAGATTATGATATAAATCGCATGCTTATAGAATCTCTCTTGGATAAATATCCAAACATTACATACGAATTTGCACATGATGGTAAAGAGGCTGTACAAAAAGCAACTAATACTACTTACGACATGATATTTATGGATGTTAATATGCCAAAAATGAATGGTTTGGATGCAACTAAACAAATACGTACAAAACTGAAAAATCATATTCCTATTATTGCATTAACGGCAAATGCTCTCAAAGGGGACAAAGAGAGATTTTTTGCCACAGGTATGGATGATTATATAGCAAAACCGATAGAAGTAAAAGAGTTACAAAGGATACTTGCAAAATATGCACCATCTGAAGAAATTCAAGAAAAAGCAATTGATTTTGACTTTGACAAATTAGTGAAAAAAATTAAAACACGTCTTGAACTCGATGATGCAATCATCATAAAACTTTTAAATGCTTTTACAAAAAATCTGAAAGTTTCATCTCAAGAGCTTGAAGAAGCGTTTAAAACTAATGATATGCAAAGCATTGCAAACTTGGCACATAAACTCAAAGGTTCTTCTGCAACACTTGCTTTAGATGAAATTGCTGCCATGATGAAAAAAATAGAAGAAGATGTACAGAATAATATTGAAATTCGTTATAATGGCATTATTCAAACTATAAATCATTATATTCATGTACTTGAGGACGGCTTAAAAAATGCAACATAATCTAAATATTGTCATTGTTGATGATGAAATTGTCAATCTTCTTTTGTTAGAAAATATTGTCACTGCAGAAGGATATGAAAAAGTTTCTACTTTTAGTAATGCGCCTGAAGCTTTAGAATATATACAAAAAAACAGCGTTGATGTCCTTGTAACAGATTTCAATATGCCTCAAATGGATGGAATAGCACTCCTTGAACAAACAAAAGAACTCTATCCTGATATAGTATCTATAATGATTACAGCAAATAATGACAATGAAATGATGCACAAAGCGCTTGAAGCAGGAGTAACAGACTTTCTGATAAAACCGATTTCTCCTATAGTTTTCAAGCTCCGTCTTAACAATATTTTAGAGTTAAAAAATTCACTGAATCTCACACAACACTTCAATGAACGCTTAACAACAAAAGTGGAAGAAGCGACTGCTGCACTTCAAAAAAGTGAATATGAAGCCTTGGAAGTTCTCTCAAAAGCAGCAGAGTACAAAGATCCCGAAACAGCGAGCCATATTGCCAGAGTTTCTCACTATTCCAAACTACTTGCGCAGGCATATGGACTTTCAAAAGAGGAGCAAAATATCATATATTATGCTGCACCTTTACATGATATAGGAAAAATTGGTATTGATGATGCTGTTTTACTCAAGCCTGGGAAACTGACAGAAGATGAATTTATAAAAATACAAG
>JAMORM010000218.1 GCA_027063585.1 Sulfurimonas sp.
AGGGAATGAAATCTATATTGGAGCAAGCATTGGAATCAAGATATTTCCAGATGATAAAAACAATATAGAAAATATTATTCATGATGCTGACAAGGCCATGTATGTTTCAAAAAAACAAGGAAAAAACAGCTGCTCACTCTATTGTGAAATATAAATTTTTATTTTACAAATACAAAACTATCAGGCATGATAGATTTATATTTTGGTATACTTTGCCCTAATGAGGCATTTACATATGTAGGGTCCGCTAAAACATATCTTTTTCCTGACACCTTTACACTATCTCCTCTCATCGGTACATGTAACGCTGTACTCATATGATTTTTATATTTAACACCCACTACACTGATGCCAAATAAGTCTTTTACCAAACGAGCATAGAGTATAGCCCTATCCTCGCAATCTGATTTGTCATAGTAAAGTGTTTCTTGGGCAAACATTACTTTTTCTCTACCAAACTGTTCATTATCACGTTCATACGTAAAAGCTTTTTGCACAAAATAAAGCACAAAATTCAAAGCTGCACTTGCTTTTTTATTGTCGGTATATTTCTTTATATCATTAGCGATATCTTTATACGTTTCATACTCCAAAGGAGCATTAAAAAAAACTTTATAATCAACTTGAGGGTAACTGTTCATAAAATCCATCAAATTTTGATTATAGCTATAAGAAGCAGTATATTCTTTGCCATATTCTTTAAAAGAGACCGTTTTCGTTTGAAGATCTTTTGCTAAAATAGGCAGACTCTTTAACTCAAAATCTAAAGCCTTTGTTGTATCAGGATAGTCTTGTTCATATGTATAAATACTTCCGATATTGCCTTTGTTATACGCAGAAATGACATAAAACTTTTTCCCGTTCAACGTATAATTTGGAGTAGAATAGATCTTTCCTTTGATTTCATGGAGTAAAACTATGTGTTTGTCTGCACCAAAAGCCACTCTAACTCTGTAACCAAGCTTGTTAAATAAAAACCAGCTAAATAATTTCGCATTATCAGGTGTAACAAAAAGCGTGTGTGCGAGTTTATCAACTAAAAGATAAACACCCCAATCATTAAGATTCATATGTTTACATGTAACCTTTATATTATAGAGCAGGCTGTCATAATCACTAGCTGCCATAACGCTAAAAAAGTTCATAATGCCTTTTTGTCCTCTTGGATAAAAGTTAGCATTTTTCATCTTCTTATCGACATCAAATCCTACAGATGTTCCATAAAAGGGAAAAGAGATATCATAAGCTTTGAGTTTTTTCATAGGAGAAGGCAAAGCTTTTACAACGGATGGTTTTATATTAATGACTAAATTTGGACCTACATTTTGAAGTCTTTTTTGGCTCAGTGCCGGTACAACTTTTGGTTTTGGCTTTTGATACATCGGCGGTGAAATATATGCCTTATATTCTTTCCATTGTTCTTGAAGATATTTACTAAACTCATTGTCTTTTTTATCTCGAAATTTTGAAAAAGATGCAGACTGCACATGTTTAAAGTTTTCAAAACTCTGTGCAGATACAGAACTCCAGCCAAGTATGACTATGAGACTAAAACGGCCAAATTGATTGAACAATTTTAGTTCCCCATCCCTGTTTGGTCGCACGATCCATATCTCCCTGAGTTTTATAGAGTATTTTTGCATCACTGATTTGTGAAGAATTGATTTTATTGTACTGGTCTATATCATATGGACGAATTACACCGCTTAACTGTACTATCTGTTTTTGGTCATCTATAAGAATTTCTCTTTTTCCTGAAATATAGTAGTTCCCGTTTTTCAATATTTTAACGATTCTAGCTGAAATCGTTGTCGTAAAACTAGCATCCTTTGTAGCACTCCCTGCACCTTTGTAATTGCTGTTAGAAGTACTGTTAAAGCCTAAATTACTAAATCCGTTTATATCTGCCACTTTTGAATTCACTGCGGAATTTACTCCCGTACTTGAAAAAAGCCCACCGCCAAGTGCACTTGTATCGGATTCTGAGAGTTGTTTTGAGCCTGTGTTTGAACTTTTAGCCGCTTCAGAAATTACTACGGTTACTATGTCGCTTACATGCATGGCTTTATGATCTGAAAAAAGAGGATTATCTCCCTGTCCGAAAATACTGCCGGTCGATGCAAAATCCTGCTGATCTTCTTTTGCAGGCATCTGTTCAACATATGCAGGCGGTTCAAAATTTATTTCAGGATCTGTCAAATTTGCAGTACATCCGTTAAACAGTATCATGCTCAAAAGCACTACAAAAGCAGTTAATCTTATTTTATTCATAAAAACTTCCCATAACATATCTATATTTTGTTATAATACTAGCAATTTCAGTTCCATAAAATAATAAATAAGGATTTTATCAATGTCATTAAAAGAAACAATTAACCAAGATGTAAAAAATGCTATGAAAGCAAAAGAGACTAAAAAACGAGATGCACTCCGTCTACTCACCAGTGCTTTTAAACAGATAGAAGTCGATGAGAGAAAAGAGCTTACAGACGAAGATGTTATAAAAATTATTCAAACTCAGATAAAACGCAGAAATGATGCGGCAAGCCAATACAAAGAGGCAAATCGTGAAGATTTAATGCAGATAGAACTTGATGAAATAGCTTACTATGAAGTATATTTACCAAAACAGCTCAGCGACGAAGAACTTCAAAACGAGATAAAAGCTATTATTGAAAAAACAGGGGCTGCAAGTATGAAAGATATGGGCAAGGTCATGGGCATGGCAAGCAAAGATTTAGCCGGACGTGCAGATGGAAAACGCATCAGTGATGCTGTAAAAAAAGCTTTGGCTTAATTTTACCAGTCATCTAAAACAAAGCCTTTTGGCTTGTTTTGTTCTTCTTTTTTTATTTCCACTTGCTCATTTATTTCGGGTTCTTGCACTT
>JAMORM010000219.1 GCA_027063585.1 Sulfurimonas sp.
TTATTAGTTCTCCTTGGAGAATTATGTATAAAGTTGATAATGATACTGTTTACATAATGGCTATCTTTGATTCAAGACAAAATGTAGAAGAGTTACTACTACAAAAACTGCTAAGAAGCTCAATGCTAACAAGACAGAGAAGCCAATAAATTACCTAGCGGCAATTTATTGGCTATCTTCGACCATTATCATCTCGTCCAATTGACTTTCAAATGTTATTACATTATAATTACAAAAGGAGTTAATTATGACTATGCTCACAAAAATTGGAAATTCACAAGGTATTAGAATCCCTAAGCCTTTAATTCAACAGGCACATCTTGAAAATGTTAGTTTAGAATTAGAAGTTTTAGAAAATGGTTTATTAATCAAACCTGTTAATAATACAGGAAGAGATGGTTGGATAGAAAATATTGAAAAAGTTATCTCTAATCACAAAGGTCTGCAAGATGAAGGACTTTTAGAAGATTTACTTAACGATAATGATTTAGAAGAATATGAATGGTAGTAGATATCAAAAGGTATGAGATTTACCTTGTTAAGTTAAATCCAACTGTTGGTTCTGAAATTCAAAAAGCTAGACCATGCATAGTAATTTCACCTAATGAAATGAATGTTTTAAAAACAGTCATAATCGCTCCAATGACCTCTAAGGGTTTTGACTTTATATTTCGACCTAAAATAAAATTTGAAAAAAAAGATGGTTTGGTCCTATTAGACCAAATTAGAACAGTAGATAAAACAAAACTTGTAAAAAAACTTGGGGATGTTGACAAAGCAACATCAAAAGCAATTTCAAAAATGCTTGTTAATATATTTGAACTGTAATTAAATGATAACGGGGGGCACGGGTGAGTCACCAATTAATGTCAAGTGCAAAGGTAAAATGTACTAGTAATGCAATTGTAGAGCATCAACTCCTTGGCAAAGTGAAACTAGTGTTTCTTCATACAGGGAAAGTTTTACTGGTTTTTATTTCTACTGATTTATTACTACCAGTTAAAAAAATCATAGCAAAAATCACGCTTTCAATGTTTGCTTACAATATCGTAAGCTACATTAACCATATAAAACATGAATCTCAAACACTTGGAGAACTTTCTACAGATTATCGCTGTTCTCAGTGCTTATACTCAAAAAGAGTTAAGCTTAACTATAACACCATTTTAACGATGCCTTAACAGACTTATGAAATAATACAATTAAATTATTTTAAGGAAAAAAAATGAAAAAAATATTCATTACAACATTATTGTTGAGTGGTGTCCTTTTTGCACAGAGTGCCCAAAAAATTATAAATGAAAATGGATGTCTTGCATGTCATGCTGTAGCAAGTAAAAAAGCTGCTCCTGCATTCGCGGGTATAGGAAAAAGAAACAAGCGTTTTGAAGGTTCTAATGCAAAAGTTACCATTATGAACTCAATCAAAAATGGTTCACAAGGAAAATACCCAATGTTTGCAAATAGCGCAATGCCTCCATTTGGAAATCTTTCGCAAAAAGATTTATCAATCCTTGCTGATTATATCTTAGCACAATCTTCAAAAGCACAGTGTAAAGGAAGAGGTCTGAGATAATGAAATATCCTGCATTTTTTGATACGATTGAAAATATAATTGTCTATGATGACTTATGCAACTTCTGATGTTGGATTTGGTGAAATCACTGGCAAATACAACAGATGTGCGCAGAAATTATATATGATTTCTGTCTGACTTGTCTCGATAGTGGTAAAAAAGTCTATGTAGCTTACAAACCGTAAAAAGTAGTAAATCCTATGGCAATTTTAAAGAGTGCAATTAAGCCTGATGTAACAAAAGAATGTTAAAAGAAAGAGAAATATCAACTTCTAACATATATCTTTTTTTCGTTCCACCTCTCCTGAGGTGGAATGCATATCAGCGCAATAACTGCTAAAAGATATAACAAATCGTAGCAACAAAAATATGTTATCTCTGCCGATTTCAGGCTTTGAAAAGTTTAGAATTTTAGCTACCATTGTAAAATTTGAAAGAGTACAAAAGTGGGTAACATATTTTTGTACTCGACCGTTATAAAATCAACTGTGCTTAAATGCCAACAAATTCATTCAAACATATTGATATTTTGAATAAAATTGAATATAATAGTAAATATAAATATTCAAAGAAGGAATTACTATGAAAACTGTAACAATAAGAATCGATGATTCAATTTACAATATGATTAAGCTTGCTGCAGAAGGTCAAAAAAGGAATCTTTCTAACTTTATTGAATTTGCAACAATGCAGTACTTAACATCTTCACAGTTTGTAGACAATGATGAAATGCAAGAAATTATAGATGATAAAAAACTTGTGCAAAATTTAATGAATGGTTTAGATGATTTGAAAAATGGTGACTACACAATTGTCTAAGTACAAAATTGCAGAAACTAAAACATTTTTAAAATTAAAGACTACAATAGATAAAAAACTTTATGCAAAAATAGAAAATTTTGTTTATCCTCAGTTACGAGAAAATCCACATTATGGAACAAATATAAAAAAACTTAAAGGTACACTCGAAGGTTATTATAGATATAGAGTTGGTAATTATAGACTATTTTATTTAATTGAAAATGAAAAACTAATTATTGCTGTAGTTGATTTTAAACATCGACAACAAGCGTATGACTAAACACATAACAAAACAGAGTAGCCAATAAATTACCTAGCGGCAATTTATTGACTATCTTCAACCGTTATACTCAAAAATCAAATATGATATAATAAAGGGTTCATAGAATTCGAAAATAAAAACATTGGAATATTCATGCCCTTTTCTACACTCAAATTATCTACTGCCATACAAAAAACACTTCAAGTCAAAGGTTTTAAAAAAGCAACTCCTATTCAAAAAAAG
>JAMORM010000220.1 GCA_027063585.1 Sulfurimonas sp.
GAGAATTCTTTATCCGGACTGTCTAAAGATTTATCTAATATGAAATGTTTTTCTATTATTCTTGCTCCCAAACTTACTGCAACTATGGGAGCGGTTATTCCCAGTGTGTGATCACTAAAGCCTACTTCCACGCCGAAGGTCTCTTTCATATTTGGGATCATGGAAAGATTTGCCTCTTCAAGGGGTGCAGGATATGCCGATGTGCATTTAAGTAAAGCAATATCTATTGAGTGTTTTTTGCAAATACTCACAACATCAACTATCTCATCTATCGTTGCAATGCCTGTTGATATAATCAAAGGTTTACCTTTGCTTGCAGCATATTCTATAAACTCATAATCCGTTATTTCAAAAGATGCAATTTTGTAAGCCGGCGGATTAAATTGTTCTAAAAAATCTATGGCTTCTGTGCTAAACGGAGAACTGAAAACTTCAAGCCCAAGACTCCTTGCATAATCAAAAAGCTCTTTATGCCATTCAAGTGGTGTCATTGCCCATTTGTATAGTTCATATAATTTTTTACCATCCCACAGCGTTCCGCCTTTTATGATGAAATCTTCTTTATCGCAGTCTATTGTCATCCAATCTGGTGTGTAGGTTTGTAGTTTTACTGCATCCGCTCCCGATTCTTTTGCGGCATAAATCGTATCTTTTGCAATTTGAAAACTACCGCTGTGGTTTGCGCTGAGTTCTGCAACTATAAATACTTTATCGTTTGTGTCAAATTTGCCTATTTTCATTAACGATCTCCATATGTATTATAACTTTTTCATTTATTAATTCTCTACTTATCTCTTTAAATCCAAATTTTTTATATAAATTAATAGCCTTTTTGTTGTTTTCAAAAACATCTAAACTTAGTTTTTTAAATTTTAATACATGAAATACATATTTTATCAAAGTTTCTTGAAGTATACTGCCTGCACCTTTTGTCTTATGAATAGGGTTTGTATATATACCCAGCTCACATGTTAAGTTTTCAAAATCTATCTTAGTTATGCTTATAACCCCCAAATACATGTCTCTATCTTTAGCAAGCATATATTGTTTTTGTTTTGATAGAAACAAGCTGTCTATAAAATTAAGATGTTCATTAAAACTAATTAAGTGCGTATGATACATCCATTTTCTTATGCTTTCATGATTTCTCCATGTGAGTACCATCTTTTTTTCTTTGTAGGTCATATCAGTAAAATCTATAAGTTTTACAATATTGCCTTTTTTTATCTGAATATTTAAAATATATCTATTATCATTTTGCTGAAGAAAAGCAGGGAATATTTTTTTATTGATGTTTTTAACCAGATTTTCATCGTTTAAGCTATATTCTTTTTGAGAAATTTGAGATCTGTTTTGTGAATATTTATCAATAAAATCTTTACACATAGTAACAATTATATTCGCACGCTTCTCTTTAATCTCATCGTTAAGCTCATATTCGGTTAAATTTAATGTTTTTTGCATATGTATGTTGCTATTATCAGTATTCACACTTTTTTCCAGTATGGTAAAATTTACCTTAGTTTTTTTTCCTAAAGTCTGCCAGATTAGTGGTAGCCAACCTTTTCCTCTTGACAGGATACTCTCATGTATTACGCAATTACAACTATTGCACTTTAAAATTTCTATTGGTATGGTTTTACGGTAATTCAATACAAAAACAATATCAAAACCCTTTATATCTTTATGATGAAAAAATAAAGCACATTGAAGTTTTTTAGCCAAATCCACAGCATAATGTTCAAGCCATTGGTTCGGAGATGTTAGTATAGCTATCTTCACTTTAGATTATCACCTTTAATTCAGTTTTTAGGTAATCTTTTAGCCCATCATTACTAAACTCTTCCAAAATTGGATAGCCGTTATCTTTTAAAAATTTAACCATCTCTCTTTGATTATCGGCTGTTTTGATAGCAACAAAAGGTATTCCCATAAAAAAAACCTCATTCAGAATTACACTTGCACTTACTATAGCAAAATCACTTCCTCTCATTATTTTTGCAATCTCTTTTGAATTTATATGTAAACTTACCCAATTTTTATTATCGCAAAAGTTTTTTAACTCATCAAGATTTTTGTTGGCAGATGTTGTAACAATGTTTGCATTTACATCGAACTCTTCTAACACATTCAATACTTTCATAATAATATTTTTATGGTCTGCTCCGCCCATTGCCAAAAAAATTGTAAATTTTTCATTTTTTATTTTTGGTAGTCTTTTTGCTTCATAAAATTCTTCTCTAATTAATGTATGTTTTTTGCCGCATCTTAACTCGCACCATTGCGGTACTAAATTTTTATAACGACTTTCATCGGCATAAATATTATGATTTAAAAGTATATCGCAATAGTGTTTTTCGTAAGTATCATCTAAAACCATAAGCTCAATGTTCGGATATTTTTCCTTTAACTTCTTTTCGAATTCATAATCGATTTCATAATTATCGATAACAATCATGTCTATGTTATGTTTCTCAATAACTCTCTGTAGAGTTTTTATGTTGTTGTCTTCTAAGATTTCTAACTTATACCCTTCTTCAGTTATCTTGAAATTTATATTACCCTTTAAATCTCTTGAAGCGAATATAATATTGTTATTTTTAAACTGCTTAGCCAGAACTAAATCTCTCATAATATGACCGGTTCCTATTGTTGATGACGAATCAGCTCGAAATAGTATATTTTTAACTCTATCTGATGTTTTTGTCATATTTTTTGAACCTTCTAGTGTTTCTTAAAATAGTAGGCATAATTGTACATCTTTGTAAACATAATCAGTCTTTACCATTTCAAATATGTTATCATTCGAGACAGATGCCCAAGACCAATATCTTCTGATGCTTTAAGTTTTAGAATTACATTGTTGCCCAACAAGTTATA
>JAMORM010000221.1 GCA_027063585.1 Sulfurimonas sp.
CAAGGAAAAAGTTGCACCGATTTTTGCAAAAAGATATATTCCCCAAGAGTTTACAGAGCAAACTGTGCTTATGGCAAAAACAATTCAAGATGCACCCTATTTTGAAGAATATGAGGATTTCAAAAAATATATATTAAATGAAACAGGACTGAAGGGCGAAAACTTTTCTAAACCCCTTCGCATCTTACTTACAAATGCTGAGGATGGACCCGAGATTGCAGAAGTATATAAATATCTTAAAAACTATATTAAGGAGATTGTCAAATGAGTACATTAGTTGAAATCACACAAGGAATCGGCGGAATTTTCATAGGATTGATTAATGTTTATATTTGGGTGATTATTATAGCGGCACTGCTTAGTTTTGTGAACCCTGACCCATATAATCCTGTTGTTCAGTTTCTTTACAGAGTCACAAACCCCGCATATGCATTTGTGAGAAAATTTATACGAACAGATCTTAATGGTCTGGATTTTGCACCGCTGATTATTATTATAGCCCTACAAGTACTTATAGTTATTATTCGATCTATACTGTACTAAATTATCGGTCTTGCTTGAAGACTAATGCCGCGGAACTTTTTCCGATTTGAACCTTCAAGTTCAAAGTTCCTTGCTGCTTTGCAAAACCGACAAGATAATACTTATTCCATTCTGACTTAAAAGAAGTCAGTGCTGTAAACTCATTTTGGGAAGATAATTCTTCCGCTAAAAGTGCAGGCATCCCATTTAAAGAGAAATTTATAGTATCTTTTTTGTTTTTAGCATAGAGATATACATAAAAATATTCATAATCATTATATATTTTCGGGTCTATCTTGTTTAAATATATAGCTGTAATGATACCGACAACCTCATTTTTTTCATCTATAACTTTACTGCTTTGAATATTATCTTCTGCTAGCTCTTGAGACTCTGATATGTGAAACCTTTCAAAAGCATTTTTTTGTGCACATCCCCAAAAAGTTATCATTAATAATAATATTGATAATAAAAATTTCATTTTCAGCCCTGTTTTTTTACAGAATTATATCTTATTAAACTCTTCTTTTGTATAATGGCTTAAAATTTAAATAAAAGTCATAAGGACTTATATATTGAAAAAAAGATTAGCAGTTGCATTTACAGGACCATCCAACAGCGGTAAAACGACATTAATACTTAAAGTAGCCAGAAAGCTTATTCATGAACATCATTTGGAAGTTGCCATCATAAAGCATGATCCAAAAGATAAAGCCAGATTTGATGTTCAAGGTAAAGACAGTTACAAGTTTAGCGATACCGGTGCAGAAGTTATTGTTACTTCTCCAAACAGAACAACATATTTTTCACATCGCCATGCCGAGCTTGATGAAATGATACGTATGTTTCACAGCTTTGATATTTTACTCGTTGAAGGTTTAAAAAATTTACCCCTGCCCCGCATAAGTATATTTAGAAACAGTATTGACGAAGATTATTTTCCATATATGGATGCTCTGGCCATTGATGAAAGTGTAGACGTCAATAGATACAGCTTGCCAAAGGATGTGGATGTCTTAAATTTAAATTCTACGGATGATGTTATATCATGGATACTGAAAAATGCAAAAAAAGTTTAAAAAGGAATATAAATGAGAGATATATTTGACGCAATTCAAAAAAGTGCAAAAAGAATTAAAGAGGCAATAGACGTAAAGGACATCGGCTATTCACAGCAGGAAAATAGTTCGGGAGAAACGCAACTGGAGCTTGATATTAAATGTGACATGATAATTGAGGAAGAATTTTCAAAGGTTTCTTCTATTCATACAATAGCCAGTGAAGAAAAAGAGCACGAAGAGCTTTTACATGAAAATGGAAAGTATTTTATAGCCTATGATCCGCTTGACGGCTCATCATTAATTGATGTAAATCTTAGTGTAGGTTCAATTTTTGGTATTTATGAAGGTGCTTTTGGAACTCAAAAAATGGTAGCTGCATGTTATGTAGTATATGGTCCTCGGGTTGAAATGGTCTTTGCTCAAAACAAAACAAAACTTTATCTTTTACAGGCCGGAGAGTTTGAATTTGTCAAAGAAATCAGACTTGGTGAAAAAGGCAAGCTTATGGCTCCAGGCGGGACACAACAAAACTGGGAAAAATATCATAAAGCCATGATAGACGGATTTTTTTCCGAAGGCTATCGTCTTCGATATTCCGGAGGTATGGTACCTGACTTACATCAGATTCTTCTTAAAGGCGGAGGACTTTTCAGCTATCCTGCTACAAGTGACAAACCAGAGGGAAAACTTCGTCGTCTTTTTGAAGTTTTCCCTTTTGCCTTTGTGTACAAAACATCTGGTGGCGAAGCCATAGATGGTAAAAATGAGCTTATGAGTCTTGGTCATGCACATATTCATGACACTTCTCCATGTTTCTTTGGTTCAAAATATGAAGTTGACAGAGTCAAAGAGGTCTATGCAAAGAATGCATGAGAAGCCAAAAGACAAGTTTGAATTATATCTTGATGAAATGATATTAAAAGTTCAAGCGTGTCAAGAACAAAAAAGCCATAAAAGCTGTAGCGTATGCGAACACTATTTTGGTTGTGAATTACGAGATGAATATATCAAAGCCGTTTATAACAGTATGTCAAAAGGCGAAACAGGCGGATTTGAATTTTAATACTATTGGTAATAGTAAACATTTTAGATAAAATACATTAAATATTTAACAGGACAAAAAATTGAGTAAATATATTACGACACCCATATACTATGTAAACGGAGAGGCTCATATCGGGCATGCATATACAACTTTTATAGCTGATACGGTTGCACGATATGAGAGACTAAAAGGTGAGGATACTTTCTTTTTAACAGGAACAGACGAACATGGACAAAAAATAGAAGA
>JAMORM010000222.1 GCA_027063585.1 Sulfurimonas sp.
CGTTGACTCAGGAACGGGAAAAAAGAGTTTTATTGGAGAAATTTTTAAACCTATGAGCTATATGATGGGTTCAATGTTTCGCTTTTTCTTTGGTGAGAATTCAAAAAATCTCACAGAAGTAGTCTCGGCAGACTTTGACTTTGTAAACCATATGCTTCTGACATTTATACAAACAGATGGAGAAAAAGCAGTCAATTTTCTCTATTTTGAACTTTTAGGGCTAGAGAGTATTTACGCAACAGAAGTTGAATCTTGCCGTGTAAAACAAAGCGGATTTATTTTCACTTGGGATGAAAAAACATTTACAAAGGGCATACCGACAAATACAAAGTTTGATATGGAAGCCGGTTTTTTTGGAAGTTTATTAAATGATTCAAGTGCTTACAGCGAACTCAATACAACAGTTGAAACACATAGAATACCGTTTGCCGACTGGGGAACACATGACATGGTAAACCTCTCAACAGACGACTGGCTTGACTGGTGTAAAAGAAACCAGGGAAGACAGAAAAAAGGACTTTTTGGACGTTTCATAGATACTTTTACAAGTTTTGTTTTAGGCAACAACAGAAGCACAACTTATGACGGGCAAATTGACAATTTATTAAAAGACAATAACTGGGCAGTAGTTGAGTATAAAGAAAAAGTACATAAAGAACTCGTACTTCATCTTAAAAAAATAACTCTTGATGATATTAATGCAAGCTCTGCCGGAACTACCACAGAATTTAAAGTTATAAAAGTTACACGAGGGAATCAAAATAGCAACAATCAAAGCAGAGGTATGCATTAATGATAATAGCCTATGTATCAAAAGTAGACAAAGAGTGTTACCGTGATTTAAAAGATGAATTTACAGATGTAAAAAATTTCAACTCTATTAACGACTTTATCAGTTTTTATGCAGCAAGTAAAAACCGCGATGTGGTATTGCTTTACCGAGTAGAAAGCCTGGAAGACATAGAAAAAATCTCCGATATACACTTTAACAATAATATTTATATGATAGTGTTAGGCAAAAATGATACGGAATTTTCTTTGCTTGCAGGAAAAATAGGCGTAGATGTTTACCTCAGCGAAGAAGGAGCCGATTCAGGACTCATCACAAACCTCATCATAAAATCGCAAAGTATTATAAAACAGCGACGAGGAAACAGTAATATTTCCGTATTTACAGGCATTAGCGGCGGGGTAGGAACAACAACAATTTCTATGAATCTTGCAAAAACGCTGGCACAAACCCATCCCGATAAAAATATCCTCTTTTTAGATTTTGCCTATACAAAAGCAATATCCAATCTCTTTTTTAATCATCCTCAGCCGAAAAAAACCATAGTAGATATATCTAACGTACAACATTTAGATATGCAGGAACTCTTTGACAACGGTCTGGAAAAATTAAACGACAATTTTTACTTTGTACCGGGAGTGCAAAAACATACAGACAGAGAAGAGTTGGAAAAACCTGAAAATATACAAATGTTTTTAAACTTCATCATGTTTATTAAAGAAAAATTTGACTTTATCATTATAGACGTAGGGGTCTTTGAAGATGTGGATCTCGAAATTGATATTCAAGAAATTGCCGATAATATTTTTGTCATTACAGAATTTTCTATACCCTCTATGTCTATTTTAAAAACATATATAGACATTATAGACAAAAGCGGATGGTATTCCAAAACACATATCATTGCAAATCGTTCCGACTCTTTTGGAAGTGTCACTCACGAAGAAGCAAGAAAAATACTCTCAAAAGGTTTAAAACATAATTTTGAAATTGCTTTTGCTCTGCCAAATGATGCAATGCATTTACGAGAGTGCTGGAATGAAGCACAACTTGTTTGCGATGAATACCCTGATGCTCCTTTTATGACAAAGCTCAAAGAGTTTGGAGAAAACTTTTTTATACATGACGCCTCCCTATATGAAAATGCACATAAAGGTAAAAACTCTTTTTGGGCTAAGGTAAAACAATGGCTTTAAAAGAGAAAATCAAAGAACGTCATAGTCATATTGAAGATAATGTACAGGTAAAAAGTGCAGCTACAACTCTGCAGATTGAAGAAAATCTCTGTTCGGAATTTTGTTTTCCACTTATATACAGAAATAATGAATATTTCCAACTCGCCTGTTCTATTTATGATGCTTTTGTAGAAAAATTAAATATTAACGGGCAACTCACGGAAAGAATGATACGAGAAGTTGTCGTAAAACATATTTCGGAATTTACCTTGCCAAAACCTACACTCAAAATAGAGATAGCCGACTTTGTTATAGACAACCTGCTTTATTACGGTCCGATTTCAACAATTATGCGCCTTGCAGGACAAGGACTGAATGATATTTTAGTCAATACAAAAGATTACATTGATGTTATTTACAACGGACAAACCATAGCAACGCCTTTTAAATTTAGAAGCGAAGAAGATTTACGCCGATTTATCAACAGAATGCTGATGGTTTCAAACAGAAAAATTGACGAATCGCACCCTATCGCTTCTGCAAAATTACCCGACGGTTCACGTATTGAAATACAAATACCGCCCGTCTCTGCAAACTTAGATAGTGACGGCAACCCCGGCTCTTATGTAACCGTGAGAAAATTTCGTGAAATTCCTCTGCTTTTTGAAACGCTTATTGATTCAAATATGATAGATTTAAAAATGGCATATTTTCTGATAAAAGCCATACGCGGAAAATTAAATATTGTCGTCTCCGGCGGTACTTCAAGCGGAAAAACAACCTTTTTAAATGCTATTACACGTTTTATAGATGAGGGCGACCAACTCCTCACTATTGAAGACACAAAAGAGATGAAACCGCAAATGCCCTGTCATGCTATTCGTTCATTTGAGGCACGCCCTCCCAATGAAGAAGGCGCAGGTGCAATTAGTATTGAAAGTTTGTTACGTACGGCTTTGCGTTCAAGTCCAAGGCGAATTATTGTTGGAGAGTGTAGAGGTCCCGAAATTGTTACCATGCTTAATGCTATGAATACGGGGCATCCGGGTTCCATGACGACCATTCATGCGGATGACACAAAAGAAGCCATAGTAAGAATTGAAAATATGTTTTTAGAGGCTAGACCCACAGCAAATATGACTTTTGTACGTTCGCAAATCATTTCAGCGGTTGATTTAATAGTTCAAATTGTACGTTTTCCTGATGGGACAAGACGCATCGTCAAAATTTCTGAGCCTGAAAAGCGTATAGAAGAAAACGGCGTTGTTTCCATGCTGGATTTATTTGAATTTCAACGTAATGTCAACAGTGACAATCCAATGGATTCAAGCGGAAATTTTAAAGCAATTTCAGGTTCTTCACGAGCTATTTTAAAAATGCTGCACAACGGTGTCACGATGGAGAGTCGTATATTTGACAATGATTATGTCGTCAGCAAAGAGATGCTTACAAACGAGCTAAAAGAGTTTCATCCAAAACGAATGTGCGGCTGGAAAACCAACTATATGTCCGAGATTATTCAATCATCGTATATCTCAGGAAAAAGCATATTAGAAAGATGGCCGAACTTAAAATAATGACTGCTTTACAAATAGATATATTACTCATTTTTATCATTACATGTAGCGCTACGGCTTTAGGCTATATATTTCTTATAGAATACCAACGTACAAAACACATTAACTACATTAAACATGTCATATCACTCGTGGATGTGGATGAAGATGATATTTTACGAGAAAAACATTTAGAGAGTAAAAATACGCTCAAAAATAAAATAAATGCCCTGATGCTTCAAGCGGGATTGCATTTTTCTCCTTATATTTTTGCACTTATTTTTCTTGCATTTTGTTTATTGAGCGGCTCACTTTTTGCACTTTTTTTACGTCATTGGAGCGGATATATCATAGGATTACCCTTTGGGGCTTTCATCTTTTATATGATTTTACAGACTATTATACAAAATAGAAAAAAGAAATTTAACAAGGCATTAGCCGTTGCAATTTCCGTACTAGTGAAAATGCTGAAAAACGGTATAGGATTTGAGCAGGCACTCAGCAAATCGGTTTCCGTTTCTGGTTCAAAACTCTTTCGCGACATATTTAAAAAGTTTTTTCAGGAAAAAAACACTATCGGTGAGATGGAAGCTTTTACGAATTTAAACCAATTTGTTCACTCAAAAGAGCTCCGTATATTTGCATTAGCCATTAAAATAGGAAGAGAAAGCGGCGGACAATTTTCAAATACTTTGGAAAAAGTTGAAAAAACGATTACCTACAGAGAAAAAATGCAAGAAAAAGTGGATGTCGTTACAAGAGAAGGGAGTGTAGGCTCTTATGTTGTTGTTTTAATCACCATCTTTTTATATTTCTCGCTCAATGGGAATTTTGACGGGAAATTACATCAATATTTTATGGAATCGTCTTATGGAAGATTTGAGCTTTTAGGTATAGCTCTTTGGGTTTTTACCGGAATAATGATTAATAAAATACTGACAAAGGTCAACAAATGATAGAAACGTTTTCATATATTATTCTGTTTATTTCTCTTGCTATTCTTATCATCTTTGTCTCTTTGTATGCGTATGAGCACTATAAACACAGCTCACTGTTATCCGCCATTTTTGCTATACAAGACGACATCATCATCAGTGACAATTTCAGTGCAAAAAAAGCAGAATTTAAACTAAAACTCCAAAGAGCAGGTCTTAAAAGAAGACAATTTAATGAAATAGTATTTGCAAGCGTATTGGCAGGAGCAGCTCTAATATCTCTAGTGTTTATTATGGATTTCAGTTTTTTAAATGAGATTTTTTTAGTTGTATTAGGCATAGCTATTGCATTATTTATGCCCTATTTATATGTTGAAGAACAGATAAAAGCAAGAATCAAAAGAATAGAAAACGATTTGCCCATCTTTATAGATTTATTAATTATTATTCTTGAAGGTGGCGGCGGACTCAATAATGCCATAGATAAAGTAACAATAGAGGGAGAAAGTGTTCTGGGACCCGACCTTTTAGAAGAGTCTAAAAAGTTTAAAAATGAGTTTATAACATACTCAAGCAATGTAGCGTTTACAAATCTGGTGAACCGTACGGGGAGTGATGCCATTGCCACTATTGTCGGCTTTATGCGACTCTCCGAGGAGACGGGAATCGGGGTCAAATCAATATTTGAAAATCAGGCACAGGAGCTTAAATCAATGGAGATGTTAAATATAGAAAAAAAAGCTGCGACGATGAATATAGGTATTACTTTTGTAATGTTTATATTTATCTTACCTGCGGTTATTGCAATGATAGCATTTCCAATGGCAGCAGATGCCTTAATGCCGGGATTTTAAAAGGGAGTAATATGAAAAATAGAAAAACAAGAATAATAATGGGAATAATGGTCGCTTTAGTGCTTTTTAGTTCATCCGTAGCACTGCTTTTATACTTAAAACAAAACAAACTCAAAGAGAATAAGCAAGAGAGTATTGAAGTTTTTGTCGCTGCAAAGAACATTAAAAAAGGCGATGTTCTCAATGCTACATCACTTAAAAAAGCAAAGTTTCCAAAAAGTTATATATCTTTTACACCGCTTACTGACAGTGAAATTATCAGCCGTTATGCACGTGTAAATATTTATAAGGATGAACCAATACGTTTGGAAAAAATATCTGCACAAAAGCCTGTTAAGGAGATAAAGCAAACAGTAAAAAAGAGCACAACAGAAGCACAGACGGCTCTAAACAAAATACAGCAGGTAACAGAGGATACACTCAGCATTTCGCTCTCTGTATTTAAAAACAAAAATACGCTCTTAAGAGAAGGGGATTATGTAGATATTGTATCTGTTATTCCCTCAAGCACTAAAACCGATAACTTTAACACAAAATATATAGCCTTACATGTAAAGATAAATAACTTTGTAAGTAATGGTAAAGCAACCGGTACACCAATTTCTTATAATGCAAAAAAGCAGATTGTGCGAGCCGATACTATTGTTTTACTGATGTCACCAAAAGATATTAAAAACTTTCTGGCGGTTTATTATAAGACACAGGCTCTCAATGCAAACAGAGTGTACAACACAAACAATTACGGTGGGCAGTTATGGATGATAAAAACACCCAAAGTTATAGATGAAAATCTGCAGGCGCAAAAGAAGCGGCTTATGATTGACAGAAAAGTCTATAAAAAAAGAGCAAAAAAGCAATATCAAAAGGTAAAAATTTCTTATGAAAAATAGACGCAGTTTTCGCAATGCTTTTGGAATGGGACAGATTATGGCAATGCTGCTTGTGGTTCTTCCAACTCTTGCTTTTGTTATTACTCTCATGATAGATTACTGGAGTGTTATGCAAGAAGATTACAAATTAAAACTTATAGCCAATCAGACGTCTATGGTACTTGATGGCAAAGAAGATTTAAGAGCAGCCGATTTAAATACTACACTTACTAATGAAATTAATAATATCTGCCCAAGAGGAACCACGCTTAGTTTTTCCACTCCCCAAGATGCGTCTACTCTCGGTCAGATTAGTGTTACTATTGCTTATGTACATAATGGACCTTACTTTAAAAATAAAACATTAAATACCCAAATGCAAACCTATTCATACCATGATCAAAATATATCAATAACTGGCACATGCCAATAAAAAAGAGGAAAAAATGAAAAAAATACTATTATTACTTGGAATTTGTCTGAATCTTTTAGCAAATGACATTCTTGTTTTTAACAATGAGTATCAAGTTCTGCCACTTCAAAAAAAGATTAAAAGACTCATCGTCGGCAATAAAGAGACCATTAATGTTTCTCTTTTGGATGCAGTTTCGGCAAAAGGCACTTTACTCAAAATATTTGGTAAAAAAACGGGCAATACTTCTATTTTGGTTATTTATAGAGATAACTCTATAGAAAATTATCATGTTTATGTCAATGAAAATCTCGGATATATTCAAAAAATGATAAACATTATTGAACCAAATCTTTCACTCAGCAAGGTCGGAAACGACTCTACCGTCATTACGGGCATATTTAAAGATCCGCATGACAAAAAAAGAATTTATGAAATTTTGCAAAAAGGCGGTATAAATATAGATAAACTTATGGATTTGACAAAAACACAAAAAGTCAACAAGATGATTCGTACAAAACTCTACCTTATAGCTGTTGACAATCAAAAAGCAAAAGACTTAGGCGGAGTAACGGGTCTGAGCTTTTTCAACAAATATGTCAATGCAACAGCCAATGCAGGCGCTGCAAATGCTGCAACCTTCAGTGGTTTTTTACTTGATAATCTAGGAAATTTCACGACATCAACCGGTAAATCAGTTCTTGCAACACTCAATTTTTTACAAACCGAGGGAGTTGCCAATATACTTGATGATACTGTACTTATAACGACGGAAGACAAAAATGCAACCTTTCGTGTGGGCGGAGAGATGTATATTCCGACTGGCATTACACAAAATGTAGGTACGTCACCAACCATACAGGTTACCTCAAAAGAGTACGGACTCAAACTCACTCTCACAAGTAAATTTATGCAGACAGATGGGTATATGCACATAAATGTCGATATTCAAGACAGTGCCATAGATACAAATATTGCACATAATGTTGCCCTTGGTAACGGTATATCAATCCCCTCGTTCATCAGTAAAAATATACAAACAAATGTAGTCGTAAAGTCGGAGCAGGTCATTGCCCTTGGCGGACGTCTGCACAGTGAAAATTCTAAAAGTGAAGAAAAAATACCTGTTTTAGGTGATATTCCTGTTCTAGGTGAACTTTTTAAGCATAAAATAGAAAATTTAAGTACGACGGATTTGATCTTTTTACTCGTGCCTGAGATTGTAGATGCAAATGAAGAGATAGATGACACAAACTTTTACAGGAATTTCAAAAACTCAAGTAACGTTCTCCATGCAAAAGTCACAGATGCTCCAAAAGAAGGAGTCGTTGACAGAAATATAACTGAGCAGACATCTGAGATTACACAGCATTCTAAGGCAAATACTATTCTCATTACACCCATTATTATAGAAGAAGAAAACACAAAAGAGGTAAACAGCCAAACAACGCTACCAGAGGATATTCAAGAAATAACCCTTGAACTACAAAAAGAGCAACCTACACCCACGCTCCAAACCTATGCTGTCAATACACAAAAAATATTTTTAAGAGAAAAACCCCTAAACGGCAAACGTGTCAATGTCTGGAAAAAGGGTCATAAATTTACGTCGGATGAGTCAAAAATAATTAACGGTATCAAATGGCTTAAGGTAAATCAAGACTGTTTTACTACATGTAAAGAGCTTGACAAAGATTTATGGATTTCTCAAAAATACATACAAGTATTATAAGTATTTCATATAGTTTAACTAAGTGTATATTATTTGCTTTTATTATATAATAGTGATATAATAATCACAACTTTATCACAAAAGAAGGAGAGAATATGATAAAAAATCTATTCAAACGTATTAAGTCACAAAAAGGTATGAGCGGTGTTTTGGTTGCTCTTTTATTAGTAATTGTCGGTGTTGGGTTGGTTGCGGGGATAAATTCCTATATGAACCAAGCCTCACTCGATATACAAGCTGGAGCAGACACTGCAATCACTAAAGCAATTACAGCTGCTGCAGACAACAATGGTAGTTAATTACAAAAAATTTTTAATTTTTTCGGAACCTAGGTTTTAACCTAGGCCTTAGTCTTGAAAGACACAAAGCCCGCACTACAGAAAAAAATTTAGTTTTTTTCTAAGTCATACTTTAACATAGAAAGTACAGGTTCCGAAAAAATTGCCAACAAACCATAAAGATAAAACTAAAGCATAGCTTCCAAAAATATGCTACAATTAACATATGACAAATGAAAAACTTCTTGACCAGTTTCGGTCTTTTTACTTCAAAAACTACCCCGATGATATGGAAACACAAATTTCCTACTTCGCGGTATTTGGCGGACTTGAGTGGGAAATTGATACAACGAAGCCTATTTCACATCTTGTTCAAACACTCATCTTGGAAAATTTTGAAACCCTTGATGCGAAAGTACAAGAACTTATTATGCACAATGAAACAAATAGACGCCTGCTTAAAGCTCTTGCCATAGGTGATCGAAGAATATTTTCAGCATTTAACAAAGCCGGACTCAACAACGGCAACGGCGGTGCCGTTCTTAATTTTTTGCAGGACAAAGGGCTTATACAACTTGAATATTCAAGAGAAGAGCATCCACGGGAGTTGAAGCCAAAGAGCAAACTCAAACGTGAAGAGTCAAGACATCGCATCTCACATAAAGTACTTTTTACTTACCCTTTTATTCGTTTTTGGTATTATTTTATCGTTCCAAATATTAAAAACATCCAAGAAAAAAACTATGAAAAAGTTTTGCAGGATTTTAAGCAAAAACATAACAGTTATACAAGCCTTGTGTATGAAGAGTTATCAGAAGTTCTTCTCAATTACCATCTGCGTGACTCACATATACTCAGTAGCGGCAGTTACTGGGATGCTAAAATTGAAATAGACATACTCACTCTCACACAAAACGGCAATATTTATGTCGGTGAATGTAAATGGACAAATCATATAATAAATAAAAAAGAGCTACATAAACTCAAAGAAAAATGCGAAAAACTTTCTATAGAGCCTACACAAATAGTATTTTTTTCAAAAAGGGGCTATTCCAAAGAAATGATGGCGCTTAGCGGGCCATCACTCGCTCTGTACTCAAGTGAAGACTTTAAAGCCCTGCTCAAGAAAAGCTCACGCGAAAATATTACCCAAAATCTTTTTAATGAACAATCCTGAGTGCTTGATATGCTTCTTGTAAAAGCTGAAACTTCTGCGTATAATGTTCAACCAAATAAGGGCTTTCATGAAAAATCGTGTCAGGATGGTACACTTTCGTAAGTTTTTTATAACTCTTTTTCAAAGCATCGGCAGATGCTCCGATAGGACACTCCAAGATTGTATAAAAATGTTTTTTCTCTTCTTCTATACTTGCTTTTGCCAAATCACCGAAACTAAAATTTGCAAAATCAGAATAAAGTTTTGACATAAAATGATTGTCATAAGTATATTGGATCTGATAATGTAAAATATGACGTTTATTCAAGGCCCGCTCAAGTCTTGCTTTAGCTTTAAAATCACTTACATCAATAACTAAAGAAACATCAGTACCTCTCTCAACATAAACTTCAAGCTGTGAACGCATATAGTTAAGAACCCATGAATTTGGACTGTCCAAGGAAATGAGCACTGTATTTTTATCATATGCATACAAATGCACTTGAATATTTTCAGGTTCTTCAAGCGTATCGAGTTCAATTTTAATAGGCTGGTTTTTAAACTTTAACATTGAACGCAGAAAAAATTCATGGTTAAAATCATGTGTCTTTGCATGGTATTCACTTAATTCTTTTATGAAATTCTCTCTAATACTTGTGAGTGATTTGTTTTGAAATACAAGCACAGATTTAGGTAAAAACAGCATGCCACGCGAATGATGATTTAAAAACTCTCTCATCCAACTTGCATTTAAAGTTTCAAACCCGGTTGTGATAAGAATAAGATTATTGCACAAAACAATTTCCATACATCCTACCTTTTATGGGAAATTTATAGTAAGTGCCAGATAAATAGCAAAAACAGTTCCACTTTTAAAATAAATTATATATATTAATTAAGATAGCTTTGAGAATATTTATAGATATTTTGAGTATAATTGCATAATTATTTTACTTGCTAAGGAAAAGATTTGCGCGAAAATATGAATGAGAAGTGTGCTGTTGTTGGGATTTTTGGTCATGAAGAGGCTTCAAAGTTAGCCTATTTTTCTCTTCATTCTTTACAGCATCGTGGACAAGAAGCAGCGGGTATCAGCTCTTCAGATGGAGAAAAGCTTCAGACTATCAAAGACCGCGGACTTGTAATGAGTGTATTTAATGAAGAAAAACTTTCTACTTTAAGCGGTTCAAGTGCCATAGGTCATACCCGTTACTCTACAGCAGGAAATGATTCTATCCTTGATGCCCAGCCCGTATTTGCAAGATATGATTTAGGTGAAATGGCAATTGTTCATAACGGCAATCTTACAAATGCAGAAGAGGTAAGAGCCAGACTGATAAAACGTGGTGCAATTTTTCAAACTTTTATGGATACTGAAAACCTCATTCACCTTATAGCAAAAAGCGAGCAGGATAAACTGCTTGACAGAATCATAGATGCTGTACAAAAGATAGAAGGAGCTTTCTCTTTAGTCTTTTTAAGCCGAACAAAAATGTTTGCGATGCGTGACCGTTTTGGCTTCCGTCCTTTAAGTCTTGGACGTTTACCAAACGGCGGCTATATTGTTGCAAGTGAAACATGTGCTTTTGACCTTGTCGGTGCAACTTTTGTACGTGATGTTGAACCCGGAGAGCTTCTAATATTTGAAGAAGGAAAAGCACCACAAAGCATTAAAATTTACGAGCCAACACCAAAACACTGTATATTTGAATATGTCTATTTTGCACGCCCGGATTCTTCGGTGTTTGGGCAATCTGTTTATCGATCAAGAAAAAATATGGGAAAAGAACTGGCAAAGATCCAACCCGTTGAAGCAGATTTGGTTGTTCCAGTACCTGACGGCGGTGTCCCTGCGGCCATTGGGTATGCGCAGGAGAGCGGTATACCGTATGAGATGGGAATTATGCGAAATCACTATATCGGCCGTACTTTTATAGAACCGACTCAGGAGATGCGTGATTTAAAGGTAAAAATGAAACTCTCGCCAATGACAGATATAATTAAAGGTAAAAGAGTCATTGTTATAGATGACTCAATTGTGCGTGGTACAACATCTAGAAGAATAATCAGAATGCTCAAAGAGGCAGGTGCGAGTGAAGTACATATGAGAGTCTCTTCTCCTCCGACGACCGACCCTTGTTTTTACGGCGTTGATACACCTGACAAAGAAAATTTGATTGCGGCAAATATGGGCGTGCAGGAGATATGTGATTATATTGAAGCAGATTCACTGGCATATCTGGATGAAGCATCACTTTTAAGAAGTGTAAATGCAACTGATGACACATACTGTACTGCCTGCTTTACCGGAAAATATATCGTTTAATGAAACAAGTATACACTTACGGAAATTATTTAAAAAATAAATTTGGTGCAAAGGTTTACAAAGTTGGTATAAATATCTCCGGTTTTACCTGTCCAAATATTGATGGAACGGTTGCAAAAGGTGGCTGTACCTTTTGTGAAAATGACTCTTTTTCGGCGAGTACTGATGCAGTGCAGGAGCTTAAAGGCTTTCATCTCAATCTCAATTCAGTAGAAAATCCTTTTTTAGACAAACAACTCAAACAGCTTGAACTCCAGTTTAATGCCATATCAAAACGTCAGGCAAAAGAGTATGGCGCCAAAAAATTCTTAGTCTATTTTCAATCTTTTACCAATACATATGCACCCTTTGAGACACTCAAAGCTTTGTATGACAAAGCACTCTCTTTTCCTGATGTCATCGGTCTTAGTATCGGTACCCGTTCTGATAGTATTACGGATGAGACATTGACATATCTCTCCAAACTTTCTAAGGACAAAGAGATTTGGATAGAGTTCGGAATCCAGTCTGTATATGATGAAACGTTAGAAAAAATCAACCGCGGACATGACAGCGCAAATGTCAAAGAGTGGATTTTAAAATCGAAAAAAGCCGGTTTACATGTATGTGGTCATCTTATTTTTGGTTTGCCCGGTGAAACTCAGGAAATGATGCTTGAAACATCAAAGGCAGCATATGAATGGGGCATAGACTCTGTAAAATATCATCCACTGTATGTTGTTAAACGTACTGCTTTAGCAAACGAATACAATAGAGGAGAGTTTACTCCTATAAGTGAACAAGAATATCTTGGGGTACTCGTAAAATCTATGCTTATGAAGCCAAAAGAAATTAGCGTACAAAGAGTTACTGCAGGTATAGATGATAATTCTCTCTTGGCACCGCAGTGGTGTCGAGACAAAAATAAACAGATAAAAAATATTAATAAAGAATTAAAAAAAGTCGATCTGAAATACTAACTGGCTAATGTCCGTACACTTTTGCAAATTCTGCGGTACTGCTAAAGTACGGCGGATATCTAAAGTATACTCTAAAATCTTTTACCTGACCCGGCTTCAGATTTCTTGCAACAACAAACTTTTTGGTAATAGTCTGCGGTTTATTAGAGCGCATTCCAAAACCTCCGGAAAAAAATTCCATAAATCCGCTAGGCTTATAAAAATTTCCACCTTTTACATTTCCTGTAGCGTGCCCTTTATTTACCAATTTTATTTCAAATGTAACTTTTCCTATCGGGAATTTTCCTACATTTTTTACAATACCGTAATAGCTGATTTCTTCTGTACTTAAAAGTCTTTTATTATGTAATTTGTTCAGTTGTACTTTTTTTGTATACTTATCTACAATAATAACAGAAAAAACAGCCATAAAAACAGCTATAAGGGTAATAGAAAATATCATCGAATACACAAGTTTTTTGTTTGTCTGCTTAAATGCAGCAGCAACTCCGCCCACTAGCATCAAAAAAATTAGACTCAGCACAATGTAGTGCCAATAATTAAACAGTGTCATTTGCAACTAGCTCCTAAAGATATATTATAATCTTTTTTATATGTAAATGGTTCTACTATAATTTTAAACTCTCGCGTTTCCCCTTTTTGCAGATTCTGTTCTAAAATCGACATTTTTTGAAACGGCTTTAATTTAAAAAGATAATTTTTATACTTATTCTTCGTTACTTTATAAACTTCTGCAGTGATTTTACACTCGGTAAAATTAAATTTGGATTCATTTGTAATCTTTCCTTTGACAATAACAGCTTGTACGAAATGAAGTCTTTTTTGACTCAGTAATTTAGTAGAATTTTTAAAAAGATATTTATGCATCTGTATATATCCCAAAGTAGGGCCTAGCACAAGTGTTGTAAATCCAAGCAGCAGAAAAAAAAGTGCTAATCCCAGCTTTTTCCTCAACAGCAGCGCAAGAATCACAAAAAGTATAAAGAGAAAGAAGGACAACCCGAAAAGTATATAATCATACATTATCAAGCCATGAACAAATGTCAATAACTTCTCTTTCATCTTCTCATACTTTAATCTTTTCTTGCATTTTTCTCAGCAATACCACTCATATTGAATCGACGTACAAGTTCTTGCTTGATTCTATCGGGTGATATATTTTTGGATGCAAGTGCCACAAGCATATGATAGGTTAAATCAGCTGCTTCATACACCATCTCGTGCTCATCGTTATCTTTATGCGCAAAACAGTACTCACCCGCTTCTTCAACAACTTTTTTCAAAATTGTATTTTCACCCTTACTTAAAAGTTTTGCCGTCCATGATATTGCAGGATCTGCATTTTTACGCTCTTGAATCGTATGATACAATGTATTTATAACCCCGTACGCCGCTTCGGTATTTACTTCTACTTCAGAAGTGATTTCGCCGCTTTGCAGTTCTGTAAAAAAACATGAACGTCGTCCGGTATGACATGCCACGCCGTTTTGTTTTACCTTTATTAAAAGCGTATCATTATCACAGTCAATGAAAAAAGAGACAATTTCCTGTGTATGTCCGCTACTTTCACCTTTTTTCCAAATGCGTTGTTTACTTCTTGAAAAGTAGTGTGCAAGCTTTGTTTTGAGTGAAAGTTCCAATGCTTCTTTGTTCATATAAGCCATCATAAGCACTTCATTTGTCGTATTGTCTTGAACAATGACAGGAAGAAGCTCTTGCTTTTCCCAGTCAACTCTATTTATTATATCTTGCATATTTATCTAGCCGTAGTTCTTTTTTGAACATCTTTGGTATCAACCCAAATGTTTGGTGTTGATCCGCCAGGTGTCAAGAATATTTTTGCATCTTTGTTCACTCTTAACGCGTCATTGAATTTGTTTTGCACTTTCATCTGTTCAAGCTGTAAAAGCTTTGTTGTTAATGATTTTGCTATGAGAATATTTGCTTTTGCATTTGCATCTGCTTCAATTGTTACAGCGTCTGCTTTACCCTGTGCTTCAATTCTTGCTTTTTCAGCTATACCGCGAGCCTCTGCTGCACGTTTGAGTGCTTCTTGTTTTGCACGTTGTACTTCCTGTTCTGCCTGTTGTACCTGTTGTTTAGCCAGTTGTACTCTTTCTATTTGCTCTTTTACTTTTGCAGGTAAAATAATATCACGAAGTTGAATAGACTGTAAAATAACAGGAGAATTTTTCAGACTTTTTATACTCTTTTCTATGCCTAATTCAATCGCTGCCGCTATCTTGTTGCGTTCCATAGGAATCGATTCAGCATCATATTTTCCGATAACATTACGAACAACATCACGTACAACAGGGTTAATGATTTTATCTTCCCAGCTAAATCCCCAGTTAGAAATTGTCTGTGCTGCAAACTGTGCATTTAATCTGTACTGAACTGTCAGTTCAATAGAAACAGGCAATCCGCGTTTATCCAAAATAGTAATTGCAGGTTTTGTAATAATTCCTGAAGCATTTGAATTCGTCTCTATACGTGAAGCATAATTAATGATACGCACTTTCGTATCAACCGTATATACTTTTTGAATCACAGGAATAATAAAATGCAGTCCCGGAAGCAAAGCTTGCTCCTGGTATTTTCCGTTTGTACTTAAAATACCGCGTTCACCCTCTTGAATAATAATAAAAGGCTTTGCCAAAACAAGCATAATGACAATAGCAATAAAAAAATATGTCAGTGCCGCTTTTCCTCCGCCGAAATTAAAATTTAAATTTGGCATTTGAGGTCCTTTTGGAGTGTTTCCACCACCTGAGTTAGAGTTGTTAAATCCTCCTCCTTCGCTTTTTTTCTTGTTAAAGTAGTCATTCATATCTGATGCCATTGTATTCCTTTTTTTTGTTTATATTTTACTTTTTTCGCAACCGATAGTTCAGTCGGCTCTTTCAACTTTTCTGGCACTCTCAGCCCAGACTAAAGTCTAGGTTCCAAAAAATATTTTAGTCGTTAATTTATCTCATCTACGTAAGTAAGGTAGTGCTCGTATTTTTTATTACGACCAAATACAATATCAAAATATTCACTTTGAATTATTGCCGTTATTACTCCACGAGAACCGGTTCCGATTTCTCTAGCGTCTACTAAAGCAACAGGTGTTATTTCTGCAGCGGTACCCGTTAAAAACGCTTCATCAGCCACGTAAACTTCTTCTCTCGTTATACGGCGACGTGTTACTTTATAACCCAAATCTTCTGCCATTTCAATCACTGTTTTTTGTGTAATGGAAGCAAGTGCATTATCACTTGGCGGCGTAATGATTTCACCGTCTTTTATCATAAAAAATGATGCACCGCTAGCCTCGGCAACATAGCCT
>JAMORM010000223.1 GCA_027063585.1 Sulfurimonas sp.
ACAAAAGTCAAGCTGGCTGAGCTTATAGAGGCACGAAATGAGGCAAAAAAAGCAAAAGATTTTGAGCGTTCAGATGCACTGCGTGAGGAGATACTCTCCTATGGCGTACAGCTTATGGATACACCGCAGGGTACTTTTTGGGAAAAAGTATAACTTTGCTTCGCTTTTTTCTCATTTTATTTTTGAGCCTGAGTACTTCAGGGGCAAAAGAGATCTATCCTCAGCATAAATTTAAAGCCATCGGCTATGTCAATGATTTTACTGTAACAGGCAGTCATCTTTATGCAGCAAGTGATGAAGGGGTTGTGACTGTTTTTGACCTTACATCAAAAAAGATAGTCAATACCATTATGCTTGAGCCTGTTACAACAGCATTAGGCGAACTTCAAGCTGCTAGAATACTCAGTATTGATTATCTTGATGGAAAAATTTTGCTTGTAAGTATTGGTAAAAATCTTTACCGTAATGTCTGGATTTATGAAAAACATAAACTAAAAAAAATTATCTCCGAAGATGCAAAACTGACTATAAAAGAGGCACGCTTTATTGACAAAGAGCACATTCTTCTAGCAACCTTTGCTTCAGAAATAATGTTGTACGATACAGGTGAAAAATACACAAAGTATAAACGTCACATAACGCAAAGTACACTTGGTGACATAACTCTCACGCAGGATAAAAAACATGTAATAATGGCAGATGAGAGCGGTGAAGCCCGCATTTTAAATGTTGCAAACTCAAAAACCATTCAGATACTCTCTTCACAAAATGTTGATAATGTCTTTCATGTGGCTCACGCAAAGGGCGTAACACTTACAGCCGGTCAAGACAGACGTGTCGGTGTCTATCAAAAAGGACAGAGACCCTATCATTTAAAAAGTACTTTTCTTGTTTACTGTGTCGGTATTACACCAAATGGAAAGATTGGAATCTACAGCAGTGGTGATGACAATAAACTCCAACTTTTTTCCATCAAAAAGAGACAGAAACTACAAAAATTAAACGGTCACAAAACAGTAGTAAATCAGATAAAATTCATCAATAATAAAGAGCTCTACAGCAGTGAAAGCAGTTCCTATATTTATTACTGGAAACTTGATTAAAGGATAGCAATAATGCAGGTAAAAGAGGTTATGGCATTAATTGAAAAAAATGCACAAACAGCAGACAAAGAGTTTAAAAGAGTCTTTCACGGACGCGGTGGGCTCTATGAAGGATGGAGACATCTCACAGTTGATTCTATCAACAACATCATCAGTCTTGCATTATATTTTCAAGAAGAGAGTGAAGCAGAACTTTTAAAATCAGTGGAGAACTTTGTCAATGAGAGTCAGAAGTATAGTACTTTTGTTGTTCAAAGGCGCTACATCAAAGGTGCGCCCTCAGAGGTGCTTGTTGGTAACGTTGCTAAAGATCTATTTGTAATTGAAAACGGTATGAAACTCAAACTCAATCTTCTCTCAAACAAAAACAACTACTACTTCCCAGATATGAAAAACGGTCGTGCTTTTGTGCGTGAGGTGGCAAAAGACAAACATGTTCTCAACCTTTTTTCATACACCTGTGCTTTTAGTGTAGCTGCAAAGTTTGGGGGTGCTAAGAGTGTTGTCAATATTGATATGAGCAAAGGTGCACTCAAAGTCGGTATGGCAAACCATTCCATAAACAAGCTTGACCCAAAAGGTGTGAGCTTTTTACCATACAATATTTTAAAATCATTCTCTAGTATCAAGAAAAAAGGTCCTTATGATCTCATCATCATCGATCCGCCAAGCTTTCAACGCGGCAGTTTTGAAGCTACAAAAGATTATGAGAAGATCATCAAAAAACTGCCACAGATTGCAAGTGACAACTGTATACTTTTAGCCTGCTTAAACTCTCCAGAATTGGATAGTCATTTTCTTATAGATATGATACAAAAATGGGCACCTAGTTTTGTATTTCAACAGCGTATAAAAAATGTTCCTGAGTTTGCCAGTTTAAATGAAGACAAAAGCCTAAAAAATCTTATATTTCAAAGAGTTTGTGTATAATTCAGCATGCAAAAAGAGAAGAACAGTAAAATAAAATATGAATTGATGCAATTGATAGCAGTGGATTCTATTGGATCTTCTTTTGCACTTCTTATCATTATTTCAATCGTAACGGCAATATTTTGGGAACTTTCAGATAAACTTTTTTTAAGCATATGGACTTTATTGTTATATGCGATTTTAATCACAAGAACTTTTTTTATAAAACAATTTTTACAACACAAAATCAATTTTCATACTATTTATATACTTTTTAATACTTTAACTATTGCTTCTGCTTTAGTGGTAAGTTTTGGTTTTAGCATTATCTTTCCTGTTGTAGATGAAATCCATCAAACTTTTTTAATTATAATCATAGCAGGAACTTCTGCCGGTGTTATTGTAAGTCTTTCTTATTTTAGAAATTTGAGTATTGCTTATCTGGTAATCCTGATTCTCCCTCTTCTTTATATTTTAATCAAACAAGATTCTGATATCTCCTATGCACTTGCTTCTCTTGTCAGTTTATTTCTTATAATGTCCATATTTTTTTCAATAAAATACAACAATAACATCATTAAAAGATTACAAAATGAAAAAAATATTTTAAAGACAAAAAAAGAACTTGAAGTCTCTAAAAACAATTTTGAATCAATTTTTCAAGAAGTTCCTATTGGACTTTTTACCTATAATAAAGAGTTGATTATTACACAGGCAAATAAAACATTTGCAACAATTTTAAAAGTTCCTGTAGAAAAACTTATAGGTTTGGATATGAAAACATTAAAGGACAAAATTTTTTTAAATGAAC
>JAMORM010000224.1 GCA_027063585.1 Sulfurimonas sp.
AAAAAGTGACATTACATGTAAAGCTTGTATATAAAGATTTGCAAGATTATGATCTCTTTACCCCTGTCTTTAATAATTTTTCACTGCAAGAACTCAGTGACAAAGAGTATAAAAATGATAAAGACGAATGGATAGAAGAGGTAGTATATGATGTAACACCTCAAAGAAGTGGTACATTTATTTTACACCCTGCAAAAGCCAAGATAGAACTCTCAATACCAAAATATAAAAAACGAAATATTTATTCTAATGCCCTTACACTTTTAGTAACAGCGATTCCGAACAACCTTTCTATTGTTGGATCATATGAGCTCAATGCGAGTGTCAATACGAAGATCATTCGTAAAAATCAGCCGGTAAAATTTACACTTTATCTACAAGGCAGCGGCAATATCAATAATTTTGATGATTTAAATATTAGAGTGCCGGGTGCGACTGTGTATGAAAAAAGTACAAAAAAACTGCATAGAGGAAAAAGTGATATCTATCAAAAAAGTTTTGAAATAGTTTCAGATAAAAATTTTACTATTCCTTCTGTTTCATTGCAATATTTTGATATTAAAGAGAAAAAAATAAAAAACATAAATACCCAGGATTTCGCTATTATTGTAAAAGATTCTGTGCGTGTAAAAATAACAACTAAAGAGGAGAAACTTACTATTATGGAAAAAACAGTTTATTTTATGTCGGGAGTATTTGTAACACTGTTATTAATTTACATGTACAAAGTATTGAACAATGCTAAAACAACCGATAAACAAAAAAGAGTCAAAAAAGAGCTCAAAAATATTCACGCAAAAGAGGAGCTTTTGAAAAAAGTCGTACCGTATTTAGGGAAAGACAAATCATTAAATCGTTTAATATATGCTCTTGAGAATGTAGAGAATTCAGAATTTAAAAAATTAAAAAAAGAGATTATTGCATATATGTGCAAACAAAATTATTTATAGCAACATAATGTTGCTATAAAATTAGTTTAAATCAGGTTTAGGAGTTTTATTTGTTGAAGCCGGAAGCATAGGCATCATTATATGCGGTTTTTTCCCTGTTAATGCACCTAAGAATGCTTCAATAGATTCAGCTTGCTTATCAGAGATTTTTGTTCCAAGTTGAATACGTCCCATCTCTTTAATAGCATCTTTTAAGTTCCAAATCATACCATTGTGAAAATAAGGTGCCGTCTCGGTAATATTTCTTAAAGTCGGTACTTTTACCATGCCGTTTTTATCACCTTTGAAATCACCCACATTCATATATTTATACGTCGCCGTTACATTAAATGCGTTCATCTCTCCACCGAGTGCTACGCCGTTATGACAAGATGCACAACCTACTTGAATGAAAGTTTTTAAACCCTCTTTTTGTTTTGGAGTCATAGCTTCTTTGTAGCCATTTAAAAAAGCATCGTAAGGAGCCGGAGTTACTAAAGTTCTCTCAAAATTACCAATGGTATCTGTAATTTTCTCAAATGTAATGTTGACGTTATCACCATACGCTTTTTTAAACTCTTTTACATACTCAGGCATAGATTTTACAACTTTTTCTATATGTTCTTTTGTTGCTGCCATTTCAGGATGGGCAAGTGCCGGTCCTTGTGCTTGTGCTTCTAAATCTTTTGCACGTCCATCCCAAAACTGTGAACCAAAGAAAACTGCATTATAAACAGTCGGTGCATTTAAGTGGTGAGGGTTGTGTCTCCACATATGACCTGTTGATGGTCCGACACCGTCATCTCCGCCTTCCATTAAATTATGACAGAAGTTACAAGAAATAAGCCCACTTTTTGAAAGACGTGGATCCATATAAAGTTTTTCACCAAGTTTTACTTTTTCTTTTGTAATAGGGTTTTTAGGATTGTCTATTAGTTTTAAAAGCTCTGTTTGAGAACTTGGAATTGGTACCAGTCCCGCATTTTTTGCATCTTGAACTAATGTAGATGCCATGAGTGAAGCGGCAGTTAATGCGATAGCTACGATTTTTTTCATTTTATTTTTCCTCTTAAAATTATAAAAGAAGTATAACAAAATAAATCTTAAAGGAAAATAATTATCTTTTAGGAAGTTTTAGTCCTTTAGCTCTTCGGAAGCAAGGTTTTAACCTTGCCTATTAGGCTTTTACAGCAATTCACCTAGGTTACAGAAAAGAAATTTAGTTTTTTTCTAAGTCACAAACCTTGCTTCCGAAGAGCCAAAGAACTTTTACATGTAAACCTGGGCTTAAATTATTATTTATGTATCTATTAAGTCAAGTGCAGATTGTACGGCATTGATATAACTCAAAGTTTTTGCATTCCCTTTGTACGCGATGTCAAAAGCAGTTCCATGATCAACGGACGTACGCACAATAGGCAAATTGAGTGAAATATTAACACTCTCATCAAAATAGAGTGCTTTAAGCGGTGCAAGTCCTTGATCATGATACATCGCTACAAAATAGTTGTAGTTATTGCGACAATAAGGGGCAAAAGCAACATCAGGAACCATTGGTCCTACAAACTGTTTAAAGCCGATTTCTTTGTTGGCACTTTTTATAGCTTTGGTAATAATAAGCTCTTCTTTTCCCAAGACACCGTTATCTCCGGCATGTGGATTGAGACCGAGCACTGCTATAGGTGCTTTTGGAATTGAGTCATGCATATCTAAAAAGAACCGTTTGAGTTTTTTATATTTGATATTTTTTGCAATATCTTTCAGTGGAATATGTTCTGTAAAAAGAGCCACGTACATTTTTTGACATCCAAGCATCATAATAGCTTCTTTGTTGAAATGTTGACGCAGCAGGTCAGTATGCCCTTTAAATTTAAGTCCTGCCTTCATCCAA
>JAMORM010000225.1 GCA_027063585.1 Sulfurimonas sp.
AGTTCTTTAATGATGGGTGCAAACCCTCTGCACCGCGCACATGAAAGGCTTATTCGTCAAACACTTGAAAATACTGACTTGCTTGTTATATTCCTGCTCAAGCCTTATGACAATGCAAACCTGAAATATGAAATACGAAAAGAGGCGTTAGCATATTTTATAAATAATTTTCTGCCAAAAAACCGTGTAATAATTGTCCCACTGGAAAACAGTTACATTTTTGCCGGATATAATGAAATCATCATTGATGCCATTGTCGCTAAAAACTACGGTTGTGACAGGCTTACAATAGGTCGTAATCATGCAGGTCTTGGTATGTTTTATGATTGTAACTCAAATAAGTCGATTATAGACAGAGTAACCGGTATAGATATTGAAATAACAGTTGCAAGTGAATTTGTCTACTGTGATGAATGCAAAACACTTGTCAGCAAAAATACCTGTCCACACGGGCAACATCATCAAATCTCTTATCACGCTGATTCAATATTGGAACTTTTAGAAGCCGGGCTTTTACCGCCTGCCGTTTTAATCAGAAAAGAGATTTCATCCTTTTTACTCTCAAAGCTTTTTCCAAACAGATTTAAAAATTTGGAAAAGCTTTATTATGACACTTTTCCCGTAAAAGGTCTGCTTGAAGAGCATAATGAAAAAGATTTTTATCTTGAGCTTATGAAGCTTTATCAAACAACATCACTAACCTAAGGAATAGTATGAACTGGTTTTTTTTAACATTAGGATATAGCGGACTCTCCCCAAAAGCTCCCGGAACAATGGGAACATTGGTCTCACTGCCTCTTGGAATGGCAATACTTATATATTTTGACGAAACAACTCTCTTTTTAGCAGCACTGCTTATTTCACTCATTGCCATTAAGGTGATAAACAAATATGAAGAAGAGTCAAAAAACCATGATGACCAAAGAATAGTCATAGATGAACTTGCCGGCATGTGGTTCGCGCTCAGTGTTGCTCCTGCTGCAGGTGTTGCTATTGGTGAAATAACGAATCTACAAAATGGATTTTTAATTCAGTCGCTGCTCTCTTTTGTACTTTTTAGATATTTCGATATTACAAAACCTTCAATTATCGGTAGAATAGACCGTGAAGCAAAAGGCGGTGTAGGCGTTATGGGTGATGACATCATTGCAGGTTTTGCAGCCGGAATATCTTCAGCTGCACTTTGGCAGGGATGGATATATATTAGTAAAATGATATAATATATAATTCTTAAAAATTTACTTTTTATAACTTTAGTGGGCAATGGGCATTAAGTTAAGCGGCTTTTTCGGAACCCGTACTTTCTATGCTAAGTCATGCTTTGTATCTTTAAAGATTAAGGCCTAGGTTAAAACCTAGGTTCCGAAAAAAGATTAAGATTTTTTCTTAACTTAATGGCATTAGTGGTAGATAAAACTAGTAGATTTCTTTTACTCGCCCTACTTCACCACTCATCAAACGAACTTTTATGCCATGAGGGTGTGTCGCAGACTTTGTCAAAATATCCCTTACAATACCATCTGTTAAATAGCCACTTGCTTGGTCTTGCTTTAAAACAATGGCAACAGAGGCACCATGCTTAATATCTGCTCTTTTTTTACCATCAAGCATTACATTTCTCCTTTTTTTAATTCTGTTTCGTTATAAATAGACAACGATGGGAATGCAAATTCCAAAGAATTATTTTCAAAAATTATCATTATTTTTTCCATAACATCTTGTTTGGTTTTAAGCCACTCTTCCCAGTCGACTGACTTTGAAAAACAATATACCAAAATATTTATACTCGAATCTCCAAACTCATCAAGATAAACAAGCAATGTCTTTTTAATCCCTTCAAGATCATCTTTTGAAACAAGCTTTGCCATATGCCCATACTCTATTTTATGCTCATACTTTGTATCTTTTGTTGCTATTTGAGGATGATTTTGGAGCATCTTTTTAATCTCTTTTATTGCATTTTTAATATCTTCTTGTTTTGAGTCATATTTTACACCCAAGGTCATTTTTATTCTGCGGCCGAGTTTTCTTTTGTTCCAATTTTTTATATCTTTAGATGCAAAAATACCATTAGGAATAGCAATAAGTGCATTATCAAAAGTTCTCAGTGTTGTCACACGCAGACCAATCTCGACAACAACCCCTTCTTTACCATCGACTTCTATCCAGTCACCTTGAGAAAAAACATCGCTGAAAAGAACAGAGAGTGTTCCAAAAAAGTTTGAAATAGTATCTTTTGCTGCAAATGCAACTGCGAAACCACCAATACCAAGACCAGAAAGCACCGCCGTTAAATCTACTCCTGCAAAATAAAGAACAATCAACAAACCAATAATTACAATAAAAAAATTGATAATTTTTAGCCCGACATTAATCAGTTCACTTTTAATATTTGATTTTTCTTTCTCAAAAGTGTTCAATTTAATAACCGCTGCAGTATTTACGATGATGTAAATAATAAACGTAAAATAAAAACCATAAATAATGTTAAATATACGGGAGACTTCCTCTATGGAACTGAAGTTGTTGTATACATAAATCACCATATTTACATTAATAATCAATATAAGGATCTCTATACTTTTACGAAGTTTTTCAAGTATCTGCTCAGAGTATCTGCTTAAAAAATCTATTTTGGAAAAAAGTCTCTGTAACACAATATAAAAAACTTTTCTTAAAAAATAAATAACCAAAATCAATAAAAAGATAATAATTAGCTTCACGACACTCAGACCATAAGGCTCTAAAAGCCTATCGACTATTTTAACCGAGGTAAATGAGTCTATAAAAACCACAGGTTTG
>JAMORM010000226.1 GCA_027063585.1 Sulfurimonas sp.
AATTTTAAATAGGTTGTCTTCCCCACTTACAAGGCGTACAGTAATCGAATTTGAAGCATAAACTTTCAAATTGTTTTTAACATGCCCTATAGTAACATCTTTTGCATACACGGCACCACCTATTGAAGATTCAATATCCACAGTAGTCCCATAAACGACGCCACTTTCAAGAAGTTTTATTTTTGCCTGATGGCACCTTAGCGTGCCTTTATGTCTATTAATATTTGCATATTTCGCGTACTGTATTGAATCTTGGTGTGTAGCACCATCAATTTCAAGTGTGACTGCTTCAAGACGACTTTTCGCGCCGACAAAACCGTCTACATGTATCCTTTGTGAAACAAGAATGACTCCCTCTTTGATTGTATCTCGAGCGGTATCATGTTGTGTGACTACAACTTCTATATTATTATCTTCCAAGTCATCAACAAGGTCTCTGTGTCTTGAAATTTCACTAATTTTAATGCGATTATCAACAAGTAATTCTTTGCCGTCATAATGTACATAACCGCGTATTTTACTAATATAGCGTTTTGTTGTTGCGTTTTCTTCGATTTTAATAGAGTTTTCATTAACTCTAGCCTGTAAATCATCTACATTATTGGCAAATGCTGTATCTATATACTCTCCAAAAGCATTCAACCCGTTCTGTCCATAAATAGGTTTTTTGTATTCAACAAGCAGCTCATTTTCTTCTACTTCAATCACTTCACCCTTATGCTCTTTCTCTTGAAACCAAAATATAAGTTTACTTGGGCGTGTGACAACAGGTTCTATTCCATTAAAAAGAGGAATTTTTACGCGTTTGATAAATTTCCCCGCATAAATATATTTCACTAAAAGTTTCAAATACTTTTTCATATCTTCATCAAATATGTTGATGAGTATTTTATGATATGCCTTAATCTTATTAAACTCTCTAAAAAGCTTTTTTAGTAAATCAACAGGTTTATGTGTTTTATAGGGAATCTTTGAATCCGGGGATAAAATGAGCGTAGGATGGGTGGAGTATTTTGAATAATCAATAGTATACTCAAGTTCTAGTTCTCTCTTCTCGCTTTGCATAGCGGTAATAGTAAAGAGTTGATGAAACTCAATATGTTCATTAAGAATTCTTTCTTTGTCCATATACTGTTTTTGGATATCTTTGTTGTAGAGCTCAAAAGATTCTGTCGCATTACTTTTTATATAAGTGTCAACCTTGGTAATAAGAAAATCACATTCTGATGAAGGAATAAGGTTTTCTTGCGCAAAAATATTTAATGCTTCTTCTATATATCTTGTTTTTATGATTTTATTTTCTATTTTGGGCATTATTTAATACTCAAGTAAATCGCTGTAATCATATTTCGCAAAATCAAGATAGAGCTTACCGTTTTGTTTGATTACTCTGACATCACTGTCATAGACTGCTAAAAATCTTTTTTTAATGATTTTTCTTTGGTAAGGTTCCAGTTCAAGTGTTTTAAGGTAGCTTTTGAGCTCTACAATCTTATTTTCTTCTTCTATATCTATGGCTTTTTGTGTTTGCTCTAAAGGTTCAACATCATGCACTATATTTGTATTTTGGGCAAGAATCTTTGTGTTAAGCAGTTCTAAAACTTGTTTTAACTGTTCATCTTTCGTACTGTAGACTTTTTCAATTTTACTCATCTCATCGCGAAGCATTTGCTCTTTGTCATCTATAAGTTTGTCTATTTTTTCTTCTAGCTGTACAATTTTAGCTTTAAGCTGCAGGTTCTCTTTTTGATACAATGATAAAACCATTGCAACTGTTGTTCTTGGTTTTGTCGGTGATTTACTTGGAATGGCTGGCTGCGCTTGTTCTTGGGGAACTTCATTGGAAATGATTATATAGACAGTATCATCTTCAACTATATAGTTTAGTTTTTTGGTACGAAGTTTTGAATTAATCATCTCTTTTGACATTTTAAATTTTTTTGAATACTCATCAACTGTCAGTTTCATTCATCTTCCTTTCTTTGGTGCTTGTTTAAAATTTATAAATTGGAGGGATAATTATACCTGATTTTCTCAGCCATACACGGTATCCCTTCTTTTCATTGTTGTGTTTGTCTTTAAATCTGAAAAGCGGTGATTTTTTGAACTCTCTTTCTATGAGGAGTTGACTATACTCTTTGTGCACAGTTATGAAGCGCTGAAAGTTGTAATATGCCTCATCAGAAATCATTACCGTTGAAACATTGAAGTCTTTAAGCTCTAAATATCGGGCACAGTCATTAAGTCCTGTTCCTATAAAATTTTTATGTCCTAAAATATCTGTAAACTGGTTGATTTTCCCTGTATGAACGGCTATACGCAAGCCTTGAAAATAAGAAAATTTTTTTGAAATTTGTTCTGAAAAATGATTAAAACTCAGTCCAAGAATTGTTCCATAGCCTCTGAACTTTGGTGTAAGTATGCAGTAAAAGCCGTCACCGGTGGGAATATAGCCCAATATTAGTTCATTGAGTGGAAGTTTTGCATTCTCTAGTATCCGCTCAATAACCTTTTTGTAGCTGCGTGTTAAAAAGTTGATGATCTCAAGCTGCTGTTTTGTGGTGAGTAGTGAAAAATTAATAATATCTATGAGAACAATATCTGTATTAATTTCTGCTTTGCTACTCATTTTCAAAATCCTTTAGTGTATGATTTTAGCATAAAGTTCTTTTAAATGAACTATATATTATAATTTCAAAATTAAATTTTTAGGGAATAATTATGAGTAATGGTGTATTAGATATTGTTAAACCTGGAGTTCTTTTCGGT
>JAMORM010000227.1 GCA_027063585.1 Sulfurimonas sp.
GTTATACTTATCGTCAAATTTAGAAAATGAAAAATTTAATAAAATTGTTTTTGCACAAGATACAGGGGGAGCTATTCAAGGTCCTATACGGGCAGATTTGTTTTTAGGAAGCGGCGATAAAGCGATGGAAGTTGCAGGAAAATTAAAATCATCGTTAAAACTTTGGCTGTTAGTTCCAAATAATAAAGAAGCAAAAAATGAATAATTCGTTAGAAAAGTTTAACAGACTAGTAGAAGCACTGGGTGAATTGCCGAGTATAGGAAAGAAATCAGCAACGAGACTTGCCTATCATATGATTATGAATGATACCTTTGGTGGAATGAAAATTGCACATGCAATTGAAGATGCTCTTGGAAGTTTAAAAAAATGTAAAGAGTGCGGCGGCATGAGTGAAGATGAATTGTGCTATATCTGTTGCGATGAGACACGGGATGTTTCTCTATTGTGTATCGTTGAAAATGCTAAAGATATTTTGCTGTTAGAAGAAAATGGTTTGTTTGACGGTAAATACTTTGTCTTAGAGTCTCTAGAAGAGTTAAGTATGTCACATCTTGAGACAATTGTACAAAACGGAGTAAGCGAGGTGTTATTTGCACTCACTCCTTCCATTGCTAATGATGCGGTAATCCTCTATATAGAAGATAAGCTCGGCATTTATGATTTAAATTTTTCTAAGATAGCGCAAGGTGTTCCAACAGGTGTGAGTTTGGAAAATATAGATCTGCTTTCATTAACGAGAGCATTAGAAGATAGAGTAAGGGTTTAGATGAAATTATATGTACTATGTATAATGCTTGCAGCACATGTTTTTGCAGCAGATAATATATCAAATGCGGTTGATGAATCAAAGAGTAAAATTGAAATAAAAAATATTACTAATGATAAATCAAAAGAGAGCATGGAACAGTGGATAAATGCTGAATTTGGACTGCAGCCATATAGGACAAATTATCTTTTGCCCTTTGCTATTGCTAATAGAACATATTTATCACATAGTCCAGGAGAAAATTTCAAAGATAAAGAAGCTGAAATTCAAGTAAGTTTAAAGTTAAAGGTAGCAAACAATCTTTTTAGTTTACATGAAAAATATTATCTTTCTTATACACATCATGCCTTTTGGCAGATTTATACACAATCTGCACCTTTTAGAGAGAGCGTGTATAATCCCGAAGCATTTGTGGTTTTTCCGATAAGCGATAAAAAATCCTTTTTACAAATGCGTTCTTTTAAGTTTGCAATAGCACACAAATCTAACGGTCAGCCAAATACTAAAGATAACCCTGCTTATAATGGATTTAACCTCTCAAAAAGTATAAATTATGTCTATGCTACACTCCGTTTACAGCATAAAACTCTTATTAGTGATTTGACATTTATGACACCGTATTTAGGAAGTTCTGATTTGAGCGATAATCCGGATATTATGAAATATATGGGATATACAAAAGTAAAGTTTACATATTTTTATGATGAGCATATGTTTACATTGATGCTTCGTGGTAATCTTGACAGTAAAAAGGGTGCAGTTGAAGCAACATACTCGTATCCGGTATATAAGAGTACTTATCTTTATGCTAAAGTTTTTAGCGGGTATATGGAATCTTTAATTGATTATAATCATTATATTACAAAGTTTGCCATAGGATTTAGTTTCTCACGTTAATAAAGAAAACTTTTTTGCATCTCTTTTTTTATAGCTTTTTTGTCAAGTTCAAAGTTGCAAAAAAGTTCATTTGCCAAAACACCTTGTCCTAACAGCATATCGGAACCGTCTTTACATGTAAGCTGTTTTTCTTTGGCAAGCTGTAAGAAAGGTGTTGATTTTCCATAAATAGCATCTGCAACATAACGGGTATTATCTAATATAGTTTCAATAGTCTTTTTTGGTGCAGGAAAATTTTCATCTTTAAGTCCCGCACTTGTTGTATTGACTACCAAGTCATATTTTTCAGTTATAAAACTATTCCAAGTATAACACTGCACATCAAGAGTTTCAAAATATGCCAAACGTTCTTTACTTCTATTGAGTATGCTTACATGTAACCCTTCTTCTAAAAACTTTTGAACAAGTGCTTTTGCCGTACCGCCTGCACCGAGGACTAAAATATTTCTTATATTTTTAAATTCGTTTATAGCATACATAAATCCGTCTGCATCGGTATTGTAACCGATAAGTTTGCCTTTTTCATTAATGAGGGTATTAACGACACCGATTTTTTTTGCAAAACCCCGTACTTCATCACAGGCCTCATAAGCATGTTCTTTATGTGGTACGGTCACATTTGCACCGTTAAGTTTTAGTGCAAAAAAAGTTTCTTTGAGTTTTGTACCGTCTTGTAAAAGTGTTCGTGCATAACAAGCGTTATAGTTGAGGTTTTTAAAGACGCTATTGTGCATAAGCGGACTGCGTGAATGCGAAACCGGATTACCGAATATAGAAAAAAGTTTACCCATTAAATTCCTCTTTTATTTTTTATCTAAATCTTCAAGAGAGTGAATGAGAGCACCAAGTTTATTGTTTACTTCCAAATATTCCAACTCTTTTATACTGTCTGCAACGACTCCGGCACCAGCCTGTAAAATGACTTTATCCTCTTTCACCATAGCTGTACGAATAGTAATAGCACTGTCCATATTACCGTCAAAGCCAAAATATCCTATGCTTCCGCTGTAAAAACCGCGTTTTAATCCTTCATACTCGGCAATGAGTTCCATCGCACGAATTTTAGGCGCGCCTGTCATTGTTCC
>JAMORM010000228.1 GCA_027063585.1 Sulfurimonas sp.
GACTAGGGGCAAAAGAACTAGATAGAATGCGGTTTTATTTAAGTTTAATTCCTAAACAGTAGTAGGATTAATAAACTCTTTTTCTTCTAAAATTTTATCCCAAAGCTTTTCATCTTTAAAGTCTTTTTTGACTTGATTTGAAAAGCTAATTGCATACAAATCAATATCTCCCATCTCTTTAGAGTAGGCATCTTCGCAAAAACATTGAGCGTATCCTGTACTGGTTTCATGTACAATAACAGAATGCAATGTCACCTCTTTTTCACCATTTCTTGTTGATGTCAAAGAAAGAAGTTTGTCTATCATAACAAATATGACACGAGAAAACTGTTCTGCCGAAGGCGAAACCGGAAGTTCTACCCAGCGTGCAGAGTGTTTTTTCATATCTTGCACAAATTCAGGATTATCATCCTGCCATAAAGCAATCGAATGATCAAAACTCTCAATCAAATCTTTCATATTCTGCTTCATCAAACCAAAGTCATAAACCATCTGCCCATTGTCTAAAAAATTAGAGGCAAAAAGCAATTCAACCTTATAAGAGTGTCCATGGATGGAGCTTCTGCATTTGACAGTCGAACATCCCCGCACAATATGTGCATTTTCAAATTTAAAAAGTTTTCTAATAATCATTTTAATACAATCCCCTTTTATACACCTTTATTCGCATCCCAAATTCTTATATGCAGTCTGTCACTGAAATTATACCCTTTGGCCTTACAAAACTCTATAAGCGGCTCTGTATTTTCTTCGAGCTCTTTTCTGCTACCTGCTACAGGCATACAGTAAACTTTTGTTTGCGGCGAATGAATCGTCACACTTGCTATCTCCTCTTCTAAAGCAATATTTATAGACTCTTTGTCAATAGAAAATTTAAAAAAAGCATCTTTTGCATTGGAAGCAATATTATAAATGACATTGCCTCGCAAACGTTTGTGTAAAGGTTCACCTGAATTTGATAGCTTCACGGAAAGTGCAAATACACACTCTCTGTACACAGGATACTTTTCAAAATTAACATCCAAAGAACCATTTGTCTCAAAGGTTATCTGATGCCCTTTCTCGACCAAAGCCTCTAAAAAATTGACAAACAGTGCATCATTAGCATAAATCAACGGCTCACCGCCGGTAAGAACAATATCTACTGCTTCTGGTAAATCATACAAAGAGAGTACACTGAGTAGTTCTTCTACTGTATTTATAGGAACCCAATGATGTAAAAAATGCTCTTTATTGACGGCATAAACCGTATCGCATCCCATAACTTCAGCTCCATCTGCTGCTTTTTCTTTGCAGCCGAATCCTTCACATTTCATATTGCATCCGCCGAAACGAAAAAAAAGAGAAGGGGTACCTACATACTTGCCTTCCCCCTGAATAGAGTAAAAATGTTCAACGAGATAGATCATCCACCCGTCTCATAAAAAGCTCGGCTTGAGACTTCAGTATCTTCTCCGCCCCAACGATTTTTCTCCGGTTTTGTGCGGACTACTTCTTTTAAAACTGCAGCTGCACCTTTAATATCGCCCTGTTTAATAGACTCCGCAATACTCATCGCCTCATCAAAGTACAAACACGGAATCAAATTACCTTCTGCCGTAAGTCTGATACGATTACACTGTTTACAAAAATCATCCCCGTATGGTTCAATAATACCAAATCTGTAGCCGTCTTTCATTTTATAATAATGTGATGGCGAAGAACCGTCAAATCCTTCATCTTCAAATTCATATTTTGTACGTAAAATATCTAAAAGTTCAGGAGATTTTAAACCTGAAATATCTGCTCTGGCAAATTTATTTTCCATATATTCAATAAAGCGAACCGTCATACCACGTTCTTTACAATATTCTAAAACATCAATGATTTCATCGGCATTCATATTTTTCATAGGAACCATATTTACTTTTACTTTAAGTCCGACTTTTTGTGCCTCTTCAACACCTTCAAGAACATTTTTCAGCACATCTTTACCGGCAATCGCCTGAGCAACTTCAGGCTTCAGCGTATCTATACTGACATTAATACGCTTTAACCCAGCATCTTTAAGTCTTTGTGCCGTTCCTTTAAGTAAAAAGGCATTGCTTGTCATTGCCAAATCTATTGAAGGTTCATAATCATAAATCATTTTTATAAATTTATCTAAATCTTCACGTAAAAGTGGCTCTCCACCGGTTATACGAATCTTTTTGACACCCTCGTCAATAGCTACTTTCATAAACTCAAACAGCTCTTCAAAACTTAATAAATTTTCTTTTGGAACCCATGAAAAAGGTTTTTCCGGCATACAATACTGACATCTAAAATTGCATCTCTCTGTTACAGAAACTCTTAAATAGTCAACAACTCTGTCATAGCTATCTATAAGCATTATATTTCCTTATTTTAATTATTGCTATTATATCTTTTGGAGTTGAAATTAGCTTTATTTTTCCGTATAAATTTCAACAGTTGAGCAAAGAATATCATGGAGTGCCTTTTTATCTTTTCTGTAAAAAGGAGTGATTAGCCCAAGAAGTATTGTCGCAGAAAACAAAAAGGCTACAAAGCGCATAAATGCTCTAAAAAAATCAATATTTTCATATGTTTTATCATCAACCACTTTAATGTTATAGGCTTTTTTTCCGGGTGTTTGCCCAAACTTCGAAATTAACACAGCATATATGAGTGCATAGAGGGTAACCCCTATCAATGGCGCAAGCTGAGAGGATTGAAATTCATCTTTACCACCCATAACTACATAAGTAATAAAATAAAGAATCGGAGCATATATCATAAACATATCTGTAATAAATGCTTTTATTTTATCAGGATATCTTGCATACTGTACTTGCGGATTTTTTTTAGATTGCTGTTGTTGCTTTTGTCGTTTTTTTATATTTCTAAATCTCATAAAAAGATTATAACAAAGCTTTACTTTAAGAAGGTTAATACAGAAGGAAGCAAAAAGGGTTTAATACCCCCTTTTGCCTTATATTGTTAGTGTAAGTCTCTCCACACTTCTTTTTTCCAAAGAATAGCAAAGATAGCAAAGATGAAGATATAAATCATTACATTTTTACCAACCTCTTCACGTTTATGACGTTTAGAATCACCTACATTTTCAAGATGCTCTATAATTTTCTCAGCAGCTTCTGCGTTTACACCAACACGTGGCATTGCAGTTCCTTTAAGATAATTTTGAGGATTTTCAACAAATGTTTTAATATAGTGTTCACCACGTGAACGGATATACATACTTAAATCCGGTGGTAATGTACCCATATATTTTTTAAGTGCTTCTTGATAATCAAGCACTTTTGTTTCAAATTTAAGTTCATCTTGCTTTTTCTTAAATACTGGCTTTTCACCAATTTGTGTCCAAGATGGATGTAATTCACCATCTAAGTTATACTCATAATGAATAGCATGACATCTACCACAAGCATTTTCAAATGCCATAGCTGGTGTTACTTCTTCAGCTTTTGGAGCAATTGATTGTAAATATGCAACCATATCTGCAATTTCTTGATCTAAATCACCACCAGCACCATAGAATGATGTCATTGGGTGCATTTGACCTTTGCTTTCATCAAATTTATGTTCAACCATTAGAGCATGTGCAGGATTTTTAATAAGTGCTGCTAAAAACTTAGGCTCATAAATAGCACCTGCAGTTGATAAATCTGGTGGGTTAACACCATATGATTGCGCTGCAGTTACAGCATCCATTGGTGCAGGCATACCTTCAGCTTTAATACCGTGACAGCCAACACAAGCACCAGCTCCCATTACTAACTCTTTACCATGTTCCGCATCACCTTTTTTCGTGAGTGCCGGAAGATCTTTGTATGCAAAACCTTCACTCTCTATATGCTTATGCATTTGTGAATGAGCAAACGGCTCAACTAAATAATAAGTCAGAAGAGTAAAAACAGTTACTACCGCTAATATAAATAATTCTTTCACTTTTTACTCCTTAAACTTTTTTTTCAAATTTTGTAATAAATGGAAGTGCAATCCATAAACCGATAAACGTCAATGCCGCATAAAAGCCAATAGCACTAAACATACCTTCTGGTGGCACTTTACCCATAGCAGTTAAAACAATCATATCAATCAACATTGCCCAAAACCAGAATTTAAACAGACCACGACGTGATGCAGGTACGGCATTTGGTGACCTATCTAGGAATGGAAGTGCAAAGAAAATCACTTGTGCAAATGCAAATGCAATCAGCCCAACATCAGTTGAGAACGGACGTAAAATCTCATAAGACCATAAGAAGTACCACTCTGGATAAATGTGTGCCGGAGTTTTAAGACCATTTGCAGGGTCAAAGTTTACAGGATCCATAGCAAAATCATAATGATAAAATACAAGATAGAAAAAGAAAATCAGATAAATCCCGACAACCATCATATCTTTTGACATAAAGTCATTCACAAATGCAATAACTTTTGAATTTGCTTTATCTCCTGCTTTGTATTTTGCAGCTTCTGCTTCAAAATCAATCTCTTCACCGTCCTGATTGTTAACATGAGGAATACGAAGCGCACCAAAGTGTAAAACAATAAGTCCAATGATAGCCAAAGGTATAAGCAATACATGTAACATAAAGAAACGATTTAAAAATGCTTGAGCAGGAACATAATCCCCACGAATCCACTCAACTAAACCATCGGCATGCAAAGAACCACCAGCAAAAAGGTTAGTAATAACCATACCTGCCCAATAAGACATTTGACCCCAAGGAAGCATATAACCAGAGAATGCTTCAGCAGAAAATGCAACAAAAAGAAGCATACCGGAAAGCCAAATCATCTCACGGCCTTTCTTATACGAACCGTAGTAAATACCAGTAAACATGTGAATATAGATAATCAAAAAAACTACTGATGCAGCTACACCATGAACATGTCTCCATAACCACCCATATCCAACTTCTTGCATAATTGTATAGTTTACACTGTCAAATGCCAAATCAACATTTGGTTGATAGTACATCAATAAAAATATTCCTGAAACAAGTAAAAAAGCAAAAGTGATAGCCAAGACCATCCCCATTGCCCATAAAAAGTTTATGTTTTTTGGAATCCAATATTCTGTTGCCAAAACACGACGAAGTGTATCAATCGCTAAACGTTGATTTAACCAGTCATGCAGGCTTGTTGCTTTTGTAAAATGTGCCATTTATTTTCCTTTCACCTACGCTTTAAGTGTAATGCCAGTTTCTAGCATCTTCTTATATTCAGGTCCTTCTTCACCTAGAACCAATTTATTACCATCAATTTTGAATGGTGGGATATCAAGACCACGCGGTGGTGGAGCTTTTGTCACTTCACCTGTAAAATCATATAAACCACCATGGCAAGCACATAAGAAACTTTTATCATCCGGGTTATATCCAGGGATACAACCCAAATGTGTACAAAGTCCAAGCGCAACTAAAAAGTAATCATTTCCAATTTTAATAAGCCTTTCTATATCTTTAGGATTTTCTTTTGCTTTTTTAACCATCTCTGCAGTTTGTTTTAAAACAAAGATAGGCTTTCCTCTCCATTTCTCCGTTACCAATTCGTTCTCTTTATATGCTGACATATCTAGAACAGTAAATCCAGCTGCTTTTACACTCGGCAAAGGATCCCAAGATCGCTTCATCGCGTATAATGAAGCTACAGCACCTACGCCGGCAACAGCACCGAATGCTTTGCCCATAAAACCTCTACGGCTATTATTTTTCATATTCTCTCTCTTCATTTATGAATTTTCAATCCTTATTATACACCAAATAAGTTTTAATTATTTATAAATTTAAGCTCTCTTTTATAAAGTTTGCAATTTTGTTACTATTCTTTGCAATTTTTCCATATTTTTGTTCATTTATTGCCTCAATCATCACATTTATGTGATTTTTATCGTAATGATAGATGATAGGAATATTTAAATTTTCAAATAAAGTATTAAAATCTCGTGTATAATCTTCTCTTTGTATATAAATCGGCTTCCCTCCGGATGCCAATGAATCCAATACTGCCTGAGGAGATGCTGTAACTAAAATCTTACTCTGCATTATCATTGCATCATACTCTTCAAATTCAAAATAATTAACGAATTTCGTTTTTAACATTTCTTCATAATCTAAAAAGTAATAAAAGCCCAGTAGCAAATGCGGATCAAAATCTTCTACAAAATCAAGATGTTTTTCTAAATCTTTTTCATAATCATCATCACCGAAAAAGTAAGAAATATCAACTGTTTTTTCATTACATGTAAAGTATTTATCAGCGACTGCAACGGTATTACAAATTTCATCGCCTTCTAAATACGGAGAAATTAAAAATTCATTTTCAGCTTTGACATCATCTTGTTTGTCACTGACTCTTACAAATCTTGAAAAATAACTCCGCATATCCTCAAGCATAATCGGATTAGCTTCCTCAGAATCAAAAATTAATTTGTCGCCATTTTGTGCAATTTGAGGGATATTGCGCACGACATCAATCCCAACACTTTTTTCAATACCAAAGTCACGTGCAACCTGTGCTATTCTATAATCACTTGTTAAGAGTGTAATATCTTCATCCGCTAAAGCATTCAGTATTGCTACCGCTCTACGAAATCTGTCTAATCCTATTCTGTGCCCCGTATGCACATAGTAATAAGTTTTCGCTCCGGGAATATTCATTTTGCTACGCATTATTTTTTTGCCGCCATTCTAATATATATATGAAGTATTTCGATAGCCGCCGGTGTGATACCGCTGATATTCATAGCGGCTTGGAGTGTCGGTGGTGAAAATGCGGCCAGTTTTTCCTGTACCTCTTTTGAGAGTCCACTCACTCCCGTGAAATTAAAACCTTCGGGAATTTTTACTTTTAAATATTTTTTCATACGTTGTATTTCTTGACTTTGTTTATCAACGTAACGAGCATATTTTCCCTCTACCAAAATTTCATTTTTTATATAATCATCATATTTATCGAGTTCGGGTACAATAGTTATCATTTTTTGCACATCAAACGTTTTACGAGCGACTAACTGCTGTGCAGTTGAAACGTCTTTGAGCGGCTGTTCATCCATAGAGGCTAACAATGCGTTAAACTCTTTGTTTGGCGTAAATTTCAACTCTTCTAAAAGCTGGGCACCTGCTTGTATCTGCTGTGCTTTTTGCTTTATTTTTTCATACTGTTCATCACTAACAAGTCCGAGTTCGTGTCCATAATGCCCGAGTCTTACATCTGCTGATTCTTCGCGTAAAAGCAGTCTGTACTCTGCACGGGAGGTAAACATTCTGTACGGTTCGTTTGTCCCCTTAGTGACCAAATCATCAATAAGTACCCCGATATACGCTTCATCACGGCGTAAAATAAGCGGCTCTTTTTCTTGCAATGCCAAACCTGCATTGATACCTGCCATGATTCCCTGTGCCGCTGCTTCTTCATAGCCTGTCGTTCCGTTTATCTGACCGGCTAAATAGAGTCCTTTTATTTTCTTTGTTTCAAGGGAGTGCTTGAGTTCACGCGGATCCACAAAGTCATACTCTATAGCATAGCCGTAACGGACGATTTTTGCATTTTCCATCCCCTTTACCGAGTGAATCATATCTCGCTGTACTTCAGGTGGCAAAGACGTACTGAGTCCGTTAACATAAATTTCCGTATTATCCATAGTCTGTGGTTCCAAAAAGAGATGATGGCGTTCTTTGTCGGGAAATTTGTCTATTTTATCTTCAATTGAAGGGCAGTATCTCGGACTTTTTCCGGCGATTTGTCCCGTAAAAAGAGGCGCTCTGTAAAAATTACTTTCAATGATTTTATGCGTCGTCTCATTTGTATAGGCAATGTAGCACGGTAGCTGTTTTTTCGTCGCACGAAAATTTTCGCGGTCTGTTCTAAAGCTAAAAGGATTCGGCAGTTCATCACCGCCTTGTTCTTCCATGACGGAAAAATCAATACTAGAACTGTCAATACGGGCACAGGTTCCGGTTTTTAAACGTGCCATATTCAGGTCACAGTCATTTTTGAGTGAGGCAGAAAGACCCACACTTCTTGGTTCTCCAAAACGTCCTCCCTCTTGTTGCACTTCCCCTACATGTATAATACCGTTTAAAAATGTTCCTGAAGTAATGATGACTTTTTTAGCTCTATATTCATTTAAAAGTGCTGTCCGTACGCCTTTAATTTCTTGTTCTTCCACGATTAAAGACTCAACCGTATCCTGTGCTAAATCAAGATTAGGCGTATTGAGCACAACATTTCTGGCAATAACACGATATTTGTCCATATCTATTTGTGCACGACTGCCGCGCACCGCAGGCCCTTTCGTCTGGTTGAGTATACGAAACTGTATGCCGGCTTCATCAGTTATAAGTCCCATCTCGCCGCCAAGCGCATCAAGCTCGCGCACCAAGTGCCCTTTTGCAAGTCCGCCTATTGCAGGATTACAAGAAGTTGCACCGACATTCTCGGCCAGCATGGAAACTAAAAGTGTTTTATTTCCCATACGTGCCGCCGCCAAAGATGCTTCTATACCTGCATGACCGCCGCCTACTACTATTACATCATAATTCATTCAAAAATCCATTTTATTATCTTAATGCGAATTTTATCATATTTGAGTATCATTACCGTAATATAAAGTAAATTAATTGAGGTTTTTAAGATGCGTACGGAATTATTCAAAGATTATGTACCTGAGATACTGACATACGACCCCGAGGTTGATGGCAGTTACGAGCATAAAATACGGGATGAACATCTTAGCACGAAAGAAAAATTATTAACAAAAGTAAGACGTGCAAAAGCAGCCGCAAAAGGCAATAAGACAACTTTTAGACAGCCAATTCGTACGGAGAATGAAAAATAATGATACAAAAAGCAAACGACGCCTATAATGCAGGGGATTTTGAAACTGCTTACAAACTGTATACAGAGTTAGCAAAAGAAGGTAACGCCGATGCGCAGACCTCTTTGGGCTATATGCACCAGATGGCACAGGGATGTGAAAAAGATGAAGCCAAGACATTAGAGCTTTATACAAAAGCAGCCGAGGCCAAACAGCCTTATGCCCTTTTTAACCTTGCCATTTTATACGAAAACGGTGTAGGCGGTGTAGAACATGATATGTTCAAAGCACATGAGCTTCACATGGAAGCAGCAACAAAAGGCGTGCCGCCTGCCATGTATGAAGTAGCACTGATGCTTGAGCGTGGCCTTGGATGTATGCAAAACTACTCAGAAGCTGCCTTTTGGTATGAAGAAGCGGCAAAACGCGGACATATTCAGGCATTTAACAATCTTGGCGCACTCTACAAAGAGGGACATGGTGTTGTGCAGGATGATGCAAAAGCTTTTATCTGCTTTAAACGTGCGGCAGACGGTGATTTAGCAGAAGGACTGTATAATTTGGGTCTTTTATATGATCAGGGTATCGGTTGTGAGATGGACAATGACAAAGCCCTTGATTTATGTAGAAAAGCTGCCTACAAAGGACACGCAAAAGCAAAAGAAATTATTAAAGGTCTTCAAGAAAATGGAAAAATTGTATTTTAAGGAGACGACTTGTTTACAGGATTAATTCGTGAAGTGGCAAGTGTAAAAAGCTTCGTTGGTTCCACACTTAGTATCAGATCAAAATACAAGGCGAATATTGGGGATTCCATTGCTATTAACGGTGCTTGCTTAACTGTTGTAAAAGTAAATACAGACGGTTTTGCCGTAGAGCTTTCTCCTGAGAGTCAAAAACTTTTGGCGATTGAAAACTATAAAAATGAGGTCCACATTGAACCTGCCATGAAAATGGGGGACCGATTTGAAGGGCATATTGTCCAGGGGCATGTTGATACTGTAGGCAATATTAAAGAGATAAAGAATAACGGAAACTCCTATGATATTTTTATAACAGTGGACAAAAAATTTATTCCCTATATCGTGCCAAAAGGCTCAATCACAATAGACGGTGTCAGCCTGACTGTCAATGATGTTAATGCAAACAGTTTTCGCCTCACTATTATTCCTCACACTATGAAAGAGACGCTTTTTAAGAACTACCGCAAAGGCAGCAGAGTCAATGTCGAAACAGATATGTTTGCCCGATATGTAGCGCACATTATCAATCATCAAAAATCAACTTCACTTTCGTGGAATGAAGTTGATGCGATTCAAGCAAGTTTTTAGGTTCATACAATCAAAAATCAGGTTTTAAAAGATAATTTCGGACATAACAGTTTTAGAGAACTTCAAGAAGAGGGCATTGATGCCATTTTAAATGGGCAAGATTTACTGATGATTTTACCGACAGGTGGCGGAAAATCACTTGTCTACCAACTTCCTACTATGATGATGAAAGGCATTACTATTGTCATTTCACCGCTTATTGCGTTGATGCAGGATCAGGTTCGCGCACTACAGGCACAAAATATAGCTGCTCAAATGATAAGTTCTGCACAAAGCTATGATGAAGTACAAGAGATCATCCAAATGGCCTATAACGGTGTTTTAAAATTTCTCTATCTCTCTCCGGAACGTCTTAACAACGGCAGTACATTGGAGTTACTGCGAGGCTTACATGTAAACTTTTTTGTCATAGATGAGGCACACTGTATTTCACAATGGGGACATGAGTTTCGGGATGATTACAGAGCTTTGGGAAATCTAAAACATAATTTTCCAAATACGACAATCGCTGCTTTTACGGCAACCTCAACGGACAATGTCACGGACGATATTCTTAGAGAACTCCGCCTTGAAAATCCTCTCCTGCTCAAGGGAAAAGTATTTCGTAAAAATATCTTTATCTCAGCCCAAAGACGCATCAGTAACGGACATGCACAGCTTAAAAACTTTTTGGCAAGACATCAGGACGAGAGCGGCATTATTTATGTGAGTTCGCGTAAAAAAGCAGAAGAACTGAGCACTTTTTTAAATGTCAACGGATACAAATCACTTGCTTATCATGCAGGATTACCCCAACATGTAAGAGAACAGAATTTTAAAATATTTGTCAATGACAAAATAAACATTATGGTTGCCACCATCGCTTTTGGGATGGGCATAGACAAAAGCGACATCCGTTTTGTCGTACATATGAGTTTACCAAAATCACAGGAAAACTACTATCAGGAGATCGGACGGGCAGGACGTGACGGAGAAGACAGTGAAGTGCTGCTACTTTTTAATGCAGGCGATATGGCGCAGCATAAACGTTTTTTGGCAGAGATTACAAATGAAGAGTATAAATCCCATCTTGACAAAAAAATTGATAAAATATACAAATATGCAACAAGTGAAATATGCTTTCATAAACAATTAGCAGAATATTTCAACGATACACTTGATGCCTGTAAAGAACGCTGTGATAACTGTCTGAGTTCAGACGACAAACGTCAGGATATTACAAAAGAAGCACAGATGATTTTAAGTGCCGTTTATAAAACAAATCAAGGCTTTGGAAAGAACTACATCATAGATATTCTCCGCGGCTCTACGGAGCAAAAAATTCTCTCAAACAGTGCCGATAAACTTTCCGTTTACGGTATAGGAACAGAGTTGAGCAAAAAAGAGTGGTTTGTAATTGTTGAGCGTCTTTTGGAATTAAAAATTTTAATGCTTGGAGATTTCAGTGTGCTCAAGCTCACAAATGATGCCATTGCAGTGTTAAAATCACAAAAACTTGTAGATATTAAATCATCCAGACTCCAAATAAATATAAAAGAGAAAAAAATCAAACAGGCAAAAGAGTTTGATTATGATGAAGAACTATTTGAAAAACTTCGCGCTAAACGCAGTGAACTTGCAAGCGAGATGGGTGTGCCGGCTTACATCATTTTTGGCGATAAAACGCTCAAACATCTTGCAAATGATATGCCGACCAATAAAGAAGAAATGCTCGAAGTCAATGGCGTGGGCGAAAAGAAATTTGCGCAATTCGGAGAAAAATTTTTGGATGTTATCAAAGAGTAACTAAAAATAAAAACAGCCGGCACTGAAGTACCGGTTCCAAGGGTTTAATTAAAATCTGTACTTGAATAGGAACTAAAAATGTATGCTTTTTTGGAACCCATACTTTAGTGCGGGCTAAAGAGAAAGGATATTGTCTCACTAAGAAAGTTCACTGTCTTGCAACGGCTTTACATCAGGATTACATCTAATTTTATGCTCCATATTCACATGTTCCAAACTTGTTAACGCTGACAATGAAGCGATTGTTGCGTCTCTATAATCCTCACCTTTATTAATGTAAACATGAAACCCGTTTACATGTAAAGCCAAACGTGTTTTAAGTGCTATGGAGTATGTTGTCAGGATTGCATCGGTTTTCATACTTTTTTTAATATCATTAAAATATTCCTGTGTCCAAAGCATCGGGTTTGTTGCAGGAGAAAAAGCATCCTGATAGACTATATCAAATTTATTCTCAAATCTTTTTACATACACTCTCGCATCTCCCAAAAAAAGTTCGATATAACAATTTTCATCTTTATATGTCCCTGTCGTACTAAGAGCATTAATTATTTGCCCTAAAGACTCAAATTCAGGAGGATATTCAAAATTTATCAATGATTTCACAAGAGAAGCATCTAACTCCGGAGAGTAAATATTTACTTTTATTTGCGGTACATTTCGTCTGTAATGCAAAATTGTTGCCAAAGTATTAAAGCCGAGCCCGTAACAAATATCTAAAATATTTACTTCTTTTTTACCCTTTACATGTAAAGAAGCAGGCAAAACATGTTTTGTCAGTGATTCATGCAGGGCCCCGTCTCTGGTTGAATGGTAATGTTCATCATACTCTTTCGAGTAAGCCGTATAACTTCCGTCATCACTCAACTTTAAAGTGTGCCATTGGTTTTCAAAATTATTTATATTTTCATTTTGCATACCAATATTTTATCATAATCTAATAAAGGATAATTATATTATTTAAGTTTACTTCTGGAATAATACTAGAAGATAAATATTTTCCATTAGTAAAATATTTCTAAAAGGATTTACAATGAAAACCTATAAGCACACTCTCTTAGGCGAAAATGAAGTAGCCAAATGGTGGCCAAACCAGTTAAACCTTAAAATACTTACACAAAATCCTCCAACACTCAAACCGACACGGGTTGATTATTCCTATAAAGAAGCATTTAAAAAACTTGATTTTACCCAATTTAAAAAAGATCTTGAGATATTGATGACAACTTCAGTTGAGTGGTGGCCTGCGGATTATGGACACTATGGCCCTTTCTTTATCAGAATGGCATGGCACAGTGCCGGTACCTACAGAATCACGGACGGACGAGGTGGAGCAGCAACAGGAAATCAACGATTTGCTCCCCTTAACAGTTGGCCGGATAATGTAAACCTGGATAAAGCCCGTCGTCTTTTATGGCCCGTAAAAAAGAAATATGGCAATAAAATATCTTGGGCAGATTTAATGATATTAGCTGGTAATGTTGCCATGGAATCTATGGGCTTTCAAACCTATGGTTTTGGTGCTGGTCGTGAAGATATCTGGGAAAGTGAAGAAGATATTTACTGGGGGAATGAAAATGAGTGGCTCCAAGATAAACGCCATACAAAAAAGAACGGGCTTGAGAACCCTTTAGCCGCTGTGCAAATGGGACTTATTTATGTAAATCCTGAAGGGCCAAATGGTGAGCCTAATGCCTTAGCTGCCGCACAGGACATTCGCGAAAGCTTTAGAAGAATGGGTATGAGTGATGCAGAAACCATAGCCCTTATAGCCGGAGGACATACATTTGGTAAAAGTCATGGTGCCGCAAGTCCTGAAAAATATATAGGTCCTGAACCAGAAGCAACCCCTTTAGAGGACCAAGGGCTTGGTTGGAAGAACAGTTATGGCAAGGGTAAAGCAGAAGATACAATTTCAAGTGGCTTAGAGGGTGCATGGACACCTACACCGACAAAATGGGATAATAGTTATCTGGAAATTTTGTTTAAGTATGAATGGAACCTTCAAAAAAGCCCTGCCGGTGCATGGCAATGGCTCCCCATAAATCCACAAGAAGAAGATTTAACTCCTGATGCTCATATTGCAGGGAAAAAAGAACCTACTATTATGTTTACAACCGATTTGGCTCTGAGACTCGACCCTGAATTTGAAAAAATTTCACGCTCCTTTTTAAAAGATCCAAAACTCTTTGTAGAGAGTTTTGCAAAAGCATGGTTTAAATTAACCCATCGAGATATGGGTCCAAAATCACGTTACCTTGGACCAGAAATACCCAAAAATGATTTTCTTTGGCAAGACCCAATTCCTAATGTGGACTACACACTTGTCAATGATAAAGAGATACAAGAGCTCAAAACAAAAATTTTAAACACCTCTTTGAGTATCTCACAACTCCTCTATACGGCCTGGTCCTCTGCTTCGACATTTAGAAACTCGGACAAAAGAGGCGGTGCTAATGGTGCAAGAGTTGCACTAAGCCCTCAAAACAGATGGGAAGTCAATGAACCACAACAGCTACAAAAAGTTCTTCAAGAACTCACAGCTATACAAAAAGAGTTTAATGCAAGTCACAAGAGTTCTATCTCCTTAGCAGATATGATTATTTTAGCAGGGAACACTGCTCTTGAAGAAGCTGTTAAAAAAGGGGGCTATGAAAAAACGGTACCTTTTACTCCATGGAGAAATGATGCGACACAAGAACAGACTGATATACATAGTTTTAGCTACCTTGAACCTGTTGGCGATGCTTTTAGAAACTATATAAGGACTGATTGTGAGATACCTGCCGAACAACTACTGCTCGATAAAGCACAGCAGTTAACACTGAGTGTTCCAGAGATGAGTGTTTTAGTTGGCGGTATGCGTGTTCTTGGCATAAATTATAATGCAAATCCATATGGAGTTTTAACAGACAATATAGACGCACTTAGTAATGATTTTTTTGTAAACCTTACAAATATGGATATTCAATGGCGACCATTAAATGAAGAATCAACCCTTTTTGAAGGAAAATCACACAGTAGCGGTGAAGTAAAACATAAAGCGACACGAGCAGATTTAATTTTTGGTTCAAATTCTCAACTGCGTGCACAAGCAGAGTTTTATGCTCAAGATGATAAACAGGAACAATTCATAGATGACTTTATTGCCGCATGGCATAAAGTAATGAATTTAGACAAATTTAACTAAACACAAGGACACAAAATGAAAAAAATACTACTACTATGCCTTTATATGGCATCTCTATTTGCAACAGAGCCACTTATAAGTGCTCAAAAACTACAGCACATTCTTAAGAAGCAACAAAATCTTGTTATTGTTGATGTTTCTGACAAAGATGTATATATGCAAGGGCATATTCCAACAAGTCTCAATTCACCTATCTCTCATTGGAGAGATAAACATGGAAAATATTTATTGATCAAAGAAACAAATGCGATAAACAAAGAATTTAAGAAACTAGGAATTACCAAAGATTCTTATGTGGTTGTTTACTCACATCATAGTAATACAAAAGATATTTTGAAAGCTTCTTATGTACTGTGGGCAATGGAATACTATGGTGTTAAAAACAGTTCCATACTTAATGGAGGTATCATTGCATGGAGAAACCAAAAGGGAGAGATAGACTATGCTCATAATAGTGCAAAACAAGCTGAAAACTTTGAAGCAAAAAAGAACCAAAGCATTTATGCTGACCTTAACTTTGTGAAAAACTCTATAGGAAAAGCTAATATTATTGATGCAAGACCTACTATATTCTATTTTGGAGCACAAAAACAGATTGCATTAGCAAAGGCTGGACATATACCAAAAGCTAAAAGTTACTTCTGGAGATACAGCTTCGGTAGTGTTCAATAATCTGTGTCAGCATCGGATAATTCATAAAATTGTATCATAAATTTAAAGCTTTATCCAAGCGTCCCTCAAAGTAAATTGATAGC
>JAMORM010000229.1 GCA_027063585.1 Sulfurimonas sp.
TTAAATCATTAGTAGAACCTGCTGTACTATTTACAACCCAGTCCATTTGATCCATGCCCGGATGTGGTTGCGCTTCTTGTCCATAAACTTTATAATATGAAAGTGTTCCAAAAAATGAGATATTATTTGTTGGAGCATAAGCCATCTTCATCCAAAGTCTGTTAGTGAACACATCATTAGTATCTCTTGAACCATCTGCCCTTTTGTAATCTATATAGTCATATGCAGTTCTAAAATCAATGCCAAATTTTAAGTTGTCATTATTTGCCAATTTATTAACAGCACTAATTTTTTTTGTATTTTTCTTTGTTTTTTTCTCTAATTTTGCAATTTTTTCATTTTGCATCTTTTGCAACTGCTCAATTTGAGCTTTTAAAGCATCAATCTGAGCCTGCATGTTATCATCAGCATATATTGCAGTAGCGAAAACAGCTATGGTTGAAAGTACGATTATTTTTTTCATTCCTATCCCTTAGTATTATTTCATATTTGAAATTTTACTATCATATAGTTTAAAAATAAGTTAATATTAATATTAAAATTAATTATTCTTATAAAAAGTACAAACCTAACTGTTAAAATGAATAATTTGAGACCGTAGCTACAGCATCAATCTCAATAAGGGCATTTTTTGGCAAAGTTTTTACCGCCACAGTTGAACGTGCCGGTTTATGTTTACCGAATGCTTTTTCATATACTGTATTCACTGCTGCAAACGAGTCCATATCTGCTAAAAAAATTGTTGTTTTAATAACATCATTTAAAGAGCTTCCGGCTTCTTCTAAAACAGCTTTAAGATTTTGCAACACTGCAACAGCCTGAACACCTACATTTTCTTTTAACAACTCATCACTACCCTCTGGTGTTAATGCAATTTGCCCTGATGTGTATACTACTCCATTTGCCACTATTGCCTGTGAGTATGGTCCGATTGCCGATGGTGCTTTATTTGTTTGTACTGCTTTCATTGTTTGACTCCTTTAGTTTTATATAATTTTCTTGTGCATTATCCATAAATGAATCGAATAGTTCTTCATCTCTGTAACCCAAAGATGAGTAGAGTATCTTCCCCTTTGCATCTACAAAATAGTGTCTTGGAACCGGTGACGTTTTAAACCCTTTTGGTATAAAATGGCGGTCTCTAGAGAGTAAAACTGTAACAAATTCTTTATTAACTCTCTCTTTAATCTTTTTGTTCTGCAAAGTTGTGTTTTCAAATTTTTTACACCATCTACATGTATCTGAAACTATTAAAACATAGACAAGTTTATGCTCTTTCTTGGCATTTTGCAACGCTTTATTATAATCATTAAAAAAGTGAAGTTCTCTCGAGAAAAGAGTTAAAGTAAAAACTAAGAATGCAAAAAACAACTTCACTATTTATTCCATTCTTCTATTAAAGTTTTAAAAACTTTGTACAAATCTTCAACTTCTTTTTTTGTTGTCCGCTCATTTGTTGAGTGAATTGTATCATTACGTACACCAAATTCTATAACATCCACACCAAGAGGCGCTATAAACCTTGCATCACTCGTTCCGCCGGCAGTAGAGTGTTTTGGCTCTTTACATGTAACCTCTTTTATGGCTTCATCTATCTTTTTGACCAGTTTTGTATCTGTATCTGTTTTAAAAGGGTATGAACCTTGTGTCAGACGAAGTTCATAATCAATCCCCTGCAAATGTTTTGCAACAAATTCACGAACCTCTTTTTTCGTTGTTTTTGTATTGTTTCTAACATTAAACATCATTTGAAGTTCATTTGGCGTTACATTTGTCACCTGCATACCTGAACGAATATCTGTAATAACAAACTTTGAAGGCGCAAAAAACTCATCGCCTTCATCCAAATCAACGCCCGCCATATTACCCAAGACTTTTGCTATTTGGTGTATAGGGTTTATTGCCTTCCCAGGATATGCCGCATGTCCCTGTTTTCCTTTTACTGTAAGGTATCCATTAATAGATCCGCGACGTCCGACTTTTATGGCATCGCCAAAAGTATCTTCACATGTAGGCTCGGCGACCACACAGGCATCAGGAAGCATATTGTTCTTTTGCAAATATTCTAAAACTTTAACGGTACCGTTTGTCGCTTCACCCTCTTCATCGGATGTTAAAAGCAGAGAAAGTGTACCTTGAAAATTTTGCGCCTCTTTTACCGCCTGAATAAAAGCTGCCAAACCGCTTTTCATATCCTGTGCGCCGCGTCCGTAAATATAACCATCTTTTTCTACAGCCTCATACGGATTAGTATCCCAGCCTTCACCTGCAGGAACAACGTCAACATGTCCTGCAAAGCAAAGATGCTCACCCTCACCAAATCTTTTATAAATAAAAAGATTTTTCACATCTTCTACATCGATTCTAATTGCTTGAAAACCTTCGAGGTAATCCTCTACAAAATTCAAAATACCGCCATCATCAGGTGTTTCACTTTTAGAATTTAGAAGATATTTAAAAAGCTGAATTACATCCACTGTTTATCTCTTTGGATTTTCGTAAAATACATAAGGAGTAGAAAAGTTACTGATTTCAAAATAGACTTTTTTCTCTCCATTGTCAACTACATAGTTTTCATTCGTATCAATGTACCCATAACCGTAACGATAGTTTCTAGGAATAGTTCCATCCGTACTTGTAGCCGTTGTGAGTTTATCAATTTTTATAAATCTTTTGATCAACTTCCCACCCATATATATATCAAGCACGCCATTTGTTCCTGTCCAA
>JAMORM010000230.1 GCA_027063585.1 Sulfurimonas sp.
CTTATTTTATTGTCGGCCGGTAGTTCTAGTCGTTTTGATACCACTGTTAAGAAACAGTGGCTGCGTATACAACACAAACCTTTATGGCAATTTGTAGCAGACAACTTTTTACAAAGAGGCCTTTTTTCTAAAATCATTCTTGTAGCATCCCAAGATGATATTGCATTTATGAAAAATTATGCAAACTATGACTTTGTCCAAGGTGGCAATAGCAGGCAGGCATCTTTGACAAATGCTTTATTACATGTAGAGAGTGAATATGTTCTTGTAAGTGATATAGCCAGAGCCTGTATACCTGAAGAGTTGTTACAAAGAATACTCGCTAAAAAGGGAGATGCTGATTGTATTGTTCCTTACTTACATGTAACAGATACTATTGTTTACGAAAACACTACAATAGACAGACAAAAAGTAAAAAGAATCCAAACTCCTCAACTCTCCCGCACCAAAATACTCAAAAATGCCCTGCAAACACCTACAGAATTTACGGATGAAAGTAGTGCTATAGTAAGCTATGGTGGTACCCGTGCATTTGTGGAAGGTGATGAGAATGCTTATAAAATAACCTTTACTAGGGATTTAAACAAACTGCCGTGTTTGAGTGGACCATCAAGTGACATCTTAAGCGGAAACGGTTTTGATGTGCATGCTTTTGATGAAAAAGGCGAAATGTACCTTGGCGGTGTCAAAATAGATTCACAATACGGTTTTAAAGCACACAGTGACGGTGATGTAGCTCTGCACTCGCTTATTGATGCCCTTTTGGGTGCTGCAGGAATGGGTGACATTGGTATGCTTTTTCCTGACAATGATGTAGCCTATAAAGGCATAGATTCAAAAGAACTGCTTAAAACAGTAGTTGCAAAAATCTACAATTACGGTTTTGAGATTATAAATGTAGATATTACAATAGCTGCACAAAAGCCAAGAATCGGGAGCTATAAAGATAAGATGCGACAAACAATCGCAGAGATACTAAAAATTGATAAAGCAAGAGTCAATGTAAAAGCAACAACAACAGAAAAACTCGGCTTTATTGGCAGGGCCGAAGGTGTCGGTGTAATTGCAAACGCAAATTTAAAATATTTTAACTGGAAGATGATAGGATAACATGAAGATATTAATTATAGAAAACGAAGTGTATTTAGCCCAGAGTATTGCGACAAAGCTAGGAGAATTAGGTCATACATGTGAAATGTGTACCTCAACAAGAGATGCAATAGGAAGCAATAACTATGATGTTGTACTGCTCTCCACCAACATTAACGGACAAGATTTTAATCCTGTTATAAAAACGTTTAAAAACTCTATTGTTATTTTAATGGTCTCATATATAAGCAATGACACAGTCTCCAAACCGCTAAGTGCAGGAGCCAAAGACTATATACTCAAACCATTTATGATTGAAGAACTTGTACGAAAAATCGACCACTATCAAGATTATGAAAAACTCAAAAAGCGCAATGAAGCTTATGAAAAATATCTTGCTCATTCATTTTCAAATACAAAGCATGAACAAGATTTGGACAATGTAGAACTGCCTCTTTTTGTCTCATCAAATTTTCAAAAATATGCAGATGCATTTGCATTTGAGTATGCTCAAAAGAAAAACCTGCCTATACATTTTCTTTCTTTAAACGATCCAAAAACACTGAGTGAGATAGACTCCCTTCCTCAGAATTCAATCATATACATCATTGATTACCAAGTAGTCAAAAAAAGTGATAAAAAACGCTTTTGTGATCTTATCAAAGGGAAAAAAGCCATTATTGCCAGTAGTGACAAAATTGAAGAAGTCGCCTACCCTGTCATAGAAATAAAAAGTGAAAGTAATGTTTTTGACAAGGGTGAAATCCTGCCTATTGAAGACTATGTAAAATTTATTGTTTTAAATTATCAAAATAAATATCCTGATACCGAACTTTCAAAAAAACTGGGAATCAGTCGTAAAAGTTTATGGGAAAAGAGAAAAAAGTATGACATCATCAAGAAAAAATAAAACTCTTTTTATAGATAAAGAAGCGGCTTCTGCACTAGAACTTGTTTCTGAATCTCTTTTAACTCCTGTTACAAAACTCATGAATGAAAAAGAATCCCAAGAAGTTTTGCAAACAGGGCTTATAGACGGACAATCTTTTCCTTTTCCTTTTATATTAGCCCCCTCAGGACAAAAAAACGAAGAGATCATTCAATCATTGCAGCCCAATGAAGAGATAACTATTATTTGCGACGGAAAAGAGTTTGCAACACTTAGAGTCGAAGATACTTTTAGAATTGATCCAAAAGAGCGAATCAAACATATTTACGGTACAGATGATTTAACACATCCTGGAGTGAAAGCAACCATTAAAAGAATTGGGAATTGGGCCATTAGCGGTTCATACACCATACTTCATAAAACAAAAAATAAAAACAAAATCAAAATTCAACAGGCCAAAGAGCTTATAGGTGCGAAGCATACCAGTTCTTTAATGATGGGGGCAAACCCTCTTCACCGCGCACATGAAAGGCTTATTCGTCAAACACTTGAAAATACTGACTTACTTGTTATATTCCTACTCAAGCCTTATGACAATGCAAACCTGAAATATGAAATACGAAAAGAGGCGTTAGCATATTTTATAAATAATTTTCTGCCAAAAAACCGTGTAATAATTGTCCCACTGGAAAACAGTTACATTTTTGCCGGATATAATGAAATCATCATTGATGCCATTGTTGCTA
>JAMORM010000231.1 GCA_027063585.1 Sulfurimonas sp.
GATTACTGGGGACTTGGACAACACTTTCCTGTCATGCCAATTCATCATTTAAATACAACGCCTCTTCGAGCTGCTTCACTTTGGGATATAACCTGTGACAGCGACGGAGAAATAGGCTTTAATCCTGAAAAACCTCTCTATTTACATGATGTAAATATTGATAAAGATGACTATTTTTTAGCTTTTTTCAATGTTGGTGCTTATCAAGAAACATTAGGTATGAATCATAATCTTTTTACTCATCCTAATGAATATACAGTTATAATCAATGATACAAATTATGAAATAACAAACAAGGTTGAATCTAAAAATATTTTAAATATTTTAGAGTCTCTTGGATATAAAAAAGAAGAAATTTCAAATAAACTTAAATCTGACCTGAAAAACAGTACTTTTATCGCAAAAAAAGAAAAAAGTGATACACTTGCAAAACTAGAGACATTTTTAAATCAAAATGGCTACTTAAGAACTACAAATTAAGGATTATTATGGGAATATTTGCAGAAATTAAAGAAGATTTTTCAAATGCATACAAAAACGATCCTGCATTAAACTCAAAAATTGATTTTTTATTTAATTATCCCGGTGTTTGGGCAGTAGCTTGGTATAGAATAGCTCATAGACTTTACAAATCAAATTTTACAAGAACGGCCAGAATTATTATGGGATTAAATCAAATGTTGACAAATATCGACATTCATCCTGCCGCAGTTATAGGTAAACGTGTTTTTATCGACCATGGATTTGGAGTTGTCATAGGAGAAACTGCTATCATTGAAGATGATGTGCTGATATATCAAGGTGTTACTCTCGGCGGTGTTTCATTAAGACACGGAAAACGTCACCCAACCGTAAGACAAGGGGCCGTTATTGGTGCCGGTGCAAAAGTATTAGGTAACATTATTATAGGTGAACATGCTAAGATCGGTGCAAATTCGGTTGTTGTCAAAGAGGTGCCTGATTGCTCTACAGCTGTCGGCATTCCTGCACATATTATTGAAAAAGGAAGATGTAAAGACCCTTTTATGCATAATATGCTCCCTGATATAAACAAAGAAATGTTTGAATACCTTCTCAAAAGGGTTGCCATACTTGAACATATCTTAATGAAAGAGAATAAAGACCTTCTTGATCAAGATCTTGAACTAGAACATATCTATGAATCTTTTATAAAATCAATGAAAAATTAATTTTTCATTCTTTTCTCAACTAATATACATAAATTTTTTAGTATAATTCTTTAAATATACCATTTAAAGGGTTTCAATGCTAGCAAAACGCATAGATAAACTATCTGAATCGATAACAATTGCTATTACTGCTCTTGCGCAGGAATTAAAAGCTGAGGGAAAAGATATTCTTAGTTTTTCAGCCGGAGAACCGGATTTTGATACACCACAAGTAATTAAAAATGCTGCAATAGATGCAATAAACAATGGTTTTACAAAATATACTGCTGTGGATGGAATTCCTGCAATTAAAAAAGCTGTCGCAACTAAACTTAAAAGAGACAATGGTCTGGTATATGAACCTAATCAGATTATTATTAATAATGGGGCGAAACATTCTTTATTTAATCTTTTTTCTGTAACAATTGAAAAAGGTGATGAAGTAATTATTCCTGCACCGTATTGGGTAACCTACCCTGAACTTGTAAAGTACTTCGACGGAACAGTTGTTGAAATACAGACAAGTGATGCTACCGCATTTAAAATTACGCCTGAGCAATTAAAAAATGCATTAACGCCTAAAACAAAAATGCTAGTTCTTACAACTCCATCCAATCCTACCGGTGCAGTATACTCAAAAGAAGAACTTACTGCCTTAGCTGAAGTGTTAAAAGGTACGGACATTCTTGTTGCCAGTGATGAAATGTATGAAAAACTTATTTATGAGGGAGAATTTACTTCTGCCGCAGCCGTAAGCGAAGACATGTTTCAAAGAACTATCACTATAAACGGTTTAAGCAAATCAGTAGCTATGACAGGTTGGAGATTTGGATATATGGCTGCACATCAAACTGAGATTATTAAAGCAACAAAGAAATTGCAGTCTCAAAGTACTTCCAATGTAAATACAATGACACAATATGCTGCAATTGCAGGGCTTGACGGGAGTGCAGATGAAGATATTGAAATGATGCGTAAAGAATTTATTAAACGCCGTGATGAAGCGGTAAAGCTCTTTAATGAAGTGGATGGGCTCAGCGTTTTAAAACCCGATGGTGCTTTTTATCTTTTTGTGAATATTCAAGAAGTCAGTAATGATTCTCTTGTTTTTGCAAAAGAACTCTTGGCATCTAAAGGTGTTGCCGTTGTCCCCGGTGTCGGTTTTGGAAGTGAAGGATATTTCAGATTTAGTTTCGCTACCGGCATTGCTAATATAAGAGAAGGTATCAAACGAATTGATGAATTTGTTCAAGAGTTTAAAATAAAGTAGGTTTTAACCTACTTTATTTCTGATAAAGCTTTAATAACTTCATCTAAATTATCCAATGGAATATGGACTTTCCATTCCGGATTTTCTGCTTCACCTGAGAGTGAAATCCCCACGCTAGCCACAGTACCGCTTCCCGGACCATAAGGCTCATTGATTTTTCTTATAGATATAACACCGTTTTTTGTTCCGCTTAATGCAATTGTTTTTGACATAT
>JAMORM010000232.1 GCA_027063585.1 Sulfurimonas sp.
TGCAGTAGAGAAAATACCGGTTAAAAGACTTTTAAAATGTGTTTTTGTCGCATTTTGGACGATTTGTTTGAATGCACGTCCTGCAGAAGATTTGATTTGCTCTTCTAGGTAGAGCATACCAAAAAGGAAAAGCCCTAATCCTGAAAATGCTTCAATCCAAATCTGATAATGCTCCATTTAAAGCTCTTTATTGCTTGTACGTTTTCTCTTTAGGTTCTCTGCTGGTATATAAAACTCTAAATTTCCGACTTTTTTGATTGCTACCTTGTTACATGTAAGCAAATTATTTAAATTTTCTTTGCTTTTTTTATCGAAAAGTAAATTAATATCGTCTATAGTCAGCGGACGTTTGTCTAAAGTGTTAAGAATTTCCTCTTTTGTATGGTATACATTATTTGGCTCCGCATGTACTCTTGAGGCTATATGAATGGGAAGATCAGCATCAAAAGAAAGGGCTATATCATGCAGTTCTTTGTAGCTTATACCCATAACCGGATATGCAGGCGGTCTATCAATGGTACCGATATCTACTCTTTGACATTTTATTTTATGCAGTACTTCGTCCAGTTTTTGTATCTCCTCTTTTGTATCATTCAAACCATGTACAAAAAGTATCTCTATAAAAAGTTTTCCTCTGTATATTTGGCTGAACTCTATAACTTTTTGTACGACATTTTCTATTTTTATAGAGGGGTGAGGTCTGTCTATTTTTTTAAAAATATTACTGCTTATTGCATCTAATGAAAGTTTTACTTCATCAAGTTTTAAAAGTGAGGTAAAAACTTTTTCATCAACCAGACTTGCACTGTTTGTGAGTATCAGCGTTTTTGTTTTATCTTTTATTTTATTGATTGCATCAATGAGTTCGTCAAGATAAGGATAAAGTGTAGGCTCACCGTTTGCTGTGAGGGTTACAACATCAATTTTGTCATTGAGATGTTTTGTAAGCTCATGTATGATTGCATCAACTGAAATAACTTCTGTCTGTTTATCTACAGTCGCACTTGGAGCGAGTTCACAGTAAAGACAGTCAAAATTACATTGTTTGCTTGAAGGGGAGAGGTCTATGCCTAAACTCATGCCAAAACGGCGTGAGTTTACAGGGCCAAAAATTATATTATTTTTTGCTGACACGATGGCACTCTTGTATGAAGTGCTTTGCATTCTCAACAGGAACATCAGGAAGAATTCCATGGCCAAGGTTGAATATATGGCGTTTACCCTGCATAACATTTTGAATATCTTCTACCGCTTCAGTTGTTGCTTCTTTAGAATAAAGACGGCATGGTTCCATATTTCCCTGAAGAACGTATTTATTCCCAAGTTTTTCTTTTGCCAACTCCATAGGCGTAGCCCAGTCGACACCGAAAACATCAAAATTTCCGTATACTTTGTCTAAAAATGCAGGAATACCTTTAGGAAACATTATGATAGGAATATGTGGGTATTTCTCTTTTAAATACTCGGCAATCTCTACCATATATTTCCAAGAAAATTCATCATATTTGTTTGGCTCGATTGCTGCTGCCCATGAGTCAAAAATCTGTACGACGTCTATGCCCGATTCTATCTGCTTTTGCATATAAAGTTTGACGACTTGGGTTACTTTTGCAAGAATTTTATGCAGAAGTTCAGGGTTTGAGTACATCATTTTTTTACATACATTGTATGTTTTTGTTCCTTGTCCTTCTATCATATATGTTGCAAGTGTCCAAGGTGAACCTGTAAAACCTATGAGGGCTTTATCATCAGCAAGCTTTGTCTTAATAAGTTTGATGGTGTCATAAACATATGTAAGTTTGCTTGCAGCTTCTTCACCGCCTATGAGTCTGTCAATGTCTTCTTCATTTTTAATCGGATCAGAAAATTTAGGACCTTCACCTTTTACAAATGACAAATTCATCCCCATTTCATCCGGTATAACAAGAATATCGCTAAAAAGTATGGCAGCATCAACTCCTACAATATCTACGGGTTGGAGTGTCACTTCACATGCCATTTCAGGATTGTGACAAAGGTTTAAAAAGTTTCCGGCCTTTGCTCGAACTGCCATATACTCCGGCAGGTAACGACCGGCCTGTCTCATCATCCATACAGGTGTGTACGGTGTTTCTTTCCCAAAACATGCATCTACAAATATCTTACGAGTCGGCATTTAGTGCCTCCCTGCATTGAATTTTAATTCTTATTCCCATTCTTTATTCCTTAATGATTGTGTCCAACTTTACCCAAAAAGTATAAACCAACGGATACAGCTGTGATTGAAAGCGCAAGATAAAGCATCTCTAATGCGCCGTTAAAGTCGGTATGCCCGACTTTTTGAAAAAAACTTACTACCAATACCATAACAATAACTTTTGAAATTTTATCTTTGAGCTGATCAAGTGAGTGAATTGCAAGTATTTTATTCTCTTTTTCATCTCCTTTGGCAGGGTCTATGTCTGAGATAAAAAGCTCGTACAAACCAAATGCAAACAATAGCATAACAACACCTATGAGGTATAAATCAACTGCTCCTATGATACCGCCGACTACATCTTCATGAAAATGTTGTGGATGTTCATGGTTTATATATACATTTAGAATCATTTTTGCTGTGTCATATATATCGAAACTTGCAACTATAAAAAGCGCAATTGCTCCGATA
>JAMORM010000233.1 GCA_027063585.1 Sulfurimonas sp.
TAATGTGTCTCCTTTGACGGCCTGAGTGAAAAACACAGGAATTTCAATATAAACATCATTGTCATCCCTTATAAAGTGTTTGTCCGGCTTGACTTCAAATGTGACATATAAATCACCGCGATTGCCTTTTTTGCCAATATTTCCTTTTCCTGAAACTCTTAAGCGGTTACCGCTGTCAATTCCTTTTGGAACAGAGATAGTGATCGTTTCTTTTACCTCTTCATAGCCTTTGCCGTGACATTTTTTACATTTGTCCGCTGCTGAACTTCCTGTTCCGTTACATACGGGACAGGTTTGTGAAAAGGTCATAAAACCTTGTTTCATATAAATTTGACCTTGCCCTTTACACTGTGGACAAGTAGAGAGTTTCCCGTCTTTTGCACCCGTACCTTTACAGGCTTCACACGCTTTTTTATATGTGTACTTTATCTCTTTTTCGCATCCAAATACCGCTTCATTGAAATCAATGTATATATCGACATTCATATCAAGTGGATATTTGTCCATATCGGCAGGATTTTGACGTCTTGTACGCCCACCGCCAAATCCGCTGAACATCTCTTCAAACATTGAACCTAAATCATCAAAGTTTGAAGATGAACGAGAACCGCCGCCCATTCCTTGCAGACCTTCTTTACCATAACGATCATAAATACTACGTTGCTGATCATCACTCAGGCATTGGTATGCTTCATTAACAAGTTTAAACTTGTGCTCTGCCTCTTTATCTCCGGCATTTTTATCAGGATGATATTTTTTTGCCATTTTTCTGTAAGCTTTTTTTATTGTTGCTTTATCTGCATCTCTTGATACTTCCAAAATTTCATAATAGCTTAATTGTTCCATTATAATAAAATCCTATCTAAATATTTTTTTGAAATTATACCCATTTTGTGGTAAAAAATAAATGTTATAATGCTGCTCATGAAACAAATCACTCTTTTTTTACTTATAATTACACTTTTTTTAGGTTGCAATAAAAATCCATTACCGCCTAAACTAACAAAAATTAAAAATGTCAATTTCACTCAAACATCTTTTTCAAACCTTCCCGGGTTTGAGCAGCAAAATTATGATGAATTTTTAAACAATTTTATTAACAACTGCAAAAGTACAAAAGGGCAAAAAATCTATAAAAATTTATGTCAAAAAGCTTTACATGTAACAGATGCAAAACTGTTTTTAATAAATAATTTTACGCCTTACTCAATAGCCGATAAAAGCGGAAAAAAAGAAGATCTGCTTACCGGATATTACGAAGCACAGTTACACGCTTCTTTAAAAGAGAGTGATAAGTATAAATATCCTGTTTATGCAACACCGAAAGATTTAGTTGTTGTTGATTTAAGCTCGATATATCCTGAACTCAAAAACTACAGACTTCGGGGAAAAATACAAAATAACAGGCTTGTTCCTTACTACAGTCGTAAAGAGGCAAATAGTAATGATTTAAATGCCTCGGTAATTTGTTATTGTGATTCTAAAATAGACAGATTTTTTTTAGAGGTGCAGGGTTCCGGACAGGTAATTTTAGATGACAATTCTACGATGTATATAGGCTACGATAATCAAAATGGATATAAATATAAATCTATTGGAAAATACCTGGTCCGAAATGGAGAAATTCCTTTAGAAAAAATTTCTTTGCAGAGTATTCGCAAGTGGCTGCGTGAGCATCCATCAAGAATTGATGAAGTTCTTAACTACAATAACTCTTTAGTTTTTTTTTCAAAGAGGGACAAAGCTGCGACAGGTGCATTAGGGTTACAGCTTCGTGCAAAAAGTTCTATTGCAGTTGATAAAAAATATATTCCGTTAGGAAGTATGTTATACTTATCGTCAAATTTAGAAAATGAAAAATTTAATAAAATTGTTTTTGCACAAGATACAGGGGGAGCTATTCAAGGTCCTATACGGGCAGATTTGTTTTTAGGTAGCGGTGATAAAGCGATGGAAGTTGCAGGAAAATTAAAATCACCGTTAAAACTTTGGCTGTTGGTTCCAAATAATAAAGAAGCAAAAAATGAATAATTCGTTAGAAAAGTTTAATAGACTAGTAGAAGCACTTGGTCAATTACCGAGTATCGGAAAAAAATCGGCAACAAGACTTGCTTATCATATGATTATGAATGATACTTTTGCTGGGATGAAAATTGCGCATGCAATTGAAGATGCTCTTGGCAGTTTGAGAAAATGTAAAGAGTGCGGTGGTATGAGTGAAGATGAATTGTGCTATATCTGTTGTGATGAGACGCGGGATGCTTCTTTGTTGTGTATAGTGGAAAATGCTAAAGATATTTTACTGTTAGAAGAAAATGGTCTGTTTGACGGCAGATATTTTGTTTTAGACTCTTTAGAAGAGTTAAGTATGTCTCATCTTGAGACAATTGTGCAAAATGGCGTGCATGAAGTGCTGTTCGCATTAACGCCTTCTATAGCAAATGATGCGGTGATTCTTTATATAGAAGATAAACTTGGCATATACGATTTAAATTTTTCTAAAATAGCACAAGGTGTTCCAACGGGTGTCAGTTTGGAAAATATAGATTTGCTCTCTTTAACAAGAGCATTAGAAGATAGAGTAAGGGTATAAATGAAATTTTTTGTAATACTGGTTATGCTTGCAACATACAT
>JAMORM010000234.1 GCA_027063585.1 Sulfurimonas sp.
GGTGTGGGTGTTTCATTCTTAGCACATTATAATGTTGCAGAGTATCAACCACTTGAAAAAACAAGATATACATTTAGAGTTGGATATCTATTTTAAAGGATTAATAATGTCAGATATACAGTTAAAATCGGAAATAGTAAGTTTAGTAAACTCATCAGGTTATAAACCGTCAAAAATGATGCTTTGTTCAATCGTTCGAGTTGTTTCAATGCGACATAGAAATATCTCACAAAAACAAATTTTCAAGGTAGCTAAGGAGGTTTTATGAAAACAATACTACAATATATCAATGCTTTCATTATTAATAGTTCAAAATTAAACGGTAATTACTTTATCTATAGAAAAAGGTTTGAAGATGGCACAAGAGATTATAGAACAAATAAAATTGTTTGAAAATTTTCGCTACGATATGACAAGAAATAGAATTGTTAATTTAAAAGTTGGAGAAGAAACGGATATCTTTACATTTAGAAAAATATTTTCGATCTTAAACAAACATCGAATCTATTACACATTTGAAAATAATTTTGAAATACAAATTGTTGAATAGGAAATAAAATGATTAAAAAAATATTACTAACAATAGCTCTTGCATTTTCTATGCAGGCAAATGAATTTAAAAAAGTTGATACTTTAGTGTTAAGCGGTCCGATGGCATCGGTGAGTCATCCACTTCTACGAATGATAGAAATCGGTGCATTAAATGATGTAGCAAAAAATGTAAAGTTTGTAATGTGGAAATCACCTGATGAACTCAGAGCTTTAACACTTAGAGGAAAAGCAAATTTTATAGCTGTTCCTACAAATGTAGCTGCAAACCTTTACAACAAAGGTGTAGATATTAAACTTCAAAATGTCTCTGTTTGGGGTATTTTAGGAATGCTTACAAGAGATAAAAACAAAAAAACTTTGGCAGATTTTAAAGGCTGTGAAATTGTGATGCCTTTTCGTGGGGATATGCCGGATATAGTTTTTCAAGAAATTGCAAAGAAAAAGGGACTTGACCCTAAAAAAGATTTTAAAATTCAGTATGTCAGTTCACCTATTGATGCTATGCAGATGCTCATCATGAGACGAGTAGATAATGCACTTCTTGTTGAACCGGCTATTTCAATGGCTCTTAGAAAAACACACTCGTTTCCACTTAAACTTATAGCACCTGATTTGTATAGAAGTGCTGATTTACAACAAGAGTGGGGAGAAGTTTTTCATGTTAAGGGAAAAATCCCGCAAGCAGGTATGGCAACTATCGGGAAAATAAACCCTTACATAGTAAAACGATTTAATGAAGAGTATGCAAAAGCATTACAATGGTATAAAACCCATCCTCTAGAAGCGGGAAAATTGGTAAATAAATATATTCCAATGTTGACTCCAGAGGCTGTAGCAGACAGCATAAGTCATGTCCAACTTGATGATGTTGATGCAAAAGATGCAAAAGAAGATTTGAAATTCTTTTTTAATGTTTTAAAACAAAACAATCCAAAAATCATTGGAGGAAAACTTCCGGATGCAGGTTTTTATCAGTAGAATTCTTTCTACTGATTTTTTTCAAAATCAAACTTTTTTATTATTTCTAAGTATTTTTAGATAAAATACAAGAATGAATATACTAACAGATTTAATAAAAAACAAAAAAATTCTCCTCGCAGTAACCGGTTCTATTGCTGTGTACAAAACCCTTGAACTTGTCAGAGAGTTTGTAAAAGCCGGAGCCGACGTTAAAGTTGTTATGAGCGAAAGTGCAAAAAAATTTATAGCACCGCTTACTTTTGAAACACTTACTTCAAATCAGGTACTTGATGATACAAACGAGTCTTGGGCAAATGCTCACAATCATATACAAACAACAGAGTGGGCAGATATCATGGTCATCGCTCCCGCAACTGCAAACACGATTGCAAAACTTGCCAATGCCATTGCCGACAATATGCTTCTGCAATGCGCGCTTGCTTTTAGCGGTATGAAAATCCTAGCACCCTCAGCCAATACAAATATGCTCCAAAACCCTATAACACAGGCAAATTTAAAGATGCTCGGCATTGCGAACTATACTATTTTAGAGACACAGACAAAAGAGTTGGCATGTAAAACCGTCGGTGACGGTGCAATGGCCGAACCTTTAGACATTTTTTATCAAACCTGTAAAGAACTTTTAAAAGAGGATTTTTGGGAGCATAGACGCGTTATAGTTACCGGTGGAGGTACGATTGAAAAAATAGATGAAGTGCGTTATATTTCAAATTTTTCAAGCGGAAAAATGGCATCTACTTTGGCAACGGCACTCTACTTAAAAGGTGCGGATGTCAACCTCATAGCAACAAGATTTGACAGTGACTTACCCAAAAATATGCATAAAATAGAGGTAGAAGACTCAAAAGAGATGCTTGAATATCTTGTAGACTCTATACGCATTGCAAAAAAAGGAAAACTCTCAAAAGCCACACTGATAAGAGACGAACATATTCATGTCATCCAAAAAAAGCCTTATTTGTTTATGGCGGCGGCAGTAAGTGATTATGTGCCTCAATTTCCGCAAAATACAAAACTTAAAAAAGAAGATTTAGGTGAAGAATGGGAACTGAGTCTGAAAAAGAATATTGATATATTAG
>JAMORM010000235.1 GCA_027063585.1 Sulfurimonas sp.
ACGATGGCGAAGATATCGCAGATGTGGTCAATGAAGTGAAGATGAAAGAGTATAAAAATGTGCCTTTTTACGACTCTATTCATAGACAAAATGTAGAAACAGCTTATAGAATGTTGGAGTGGGAAAGTGAATAATTTGTTCTTATTTCTTGTACTGAGTTTGAGCTCTTTATGGGGTGTTGAATTTCACAGTTATGAAGAAGCATTAAAACTGCAAAAGAAAAATAATAAAATTATTATGATTGATGTTATGCGTTCAGATTGTCACTACTGCATAAAAATGAAAAAAGAGGTATTTGACAATCCTGAGATGTCTGCATGGATACAAAAGCGTTTTATTCCTGTAGAACTTAATCTTGATTTTGATGAGCTGCCTTTAAATTTACATGTCTATTTTACGCCGACTTTTTTCTTCGTAGATCAAAATCAAAAAGTTATAAAGAAAATTCCGGGCTCATGGAATATTCAAGACTTTAAAGATTTAACAAAAAACATAAAATAAAGGATAATTGATGATAAAATTTACACTAATTTTACTAAGCTTTTGTATTCTCTCATTTGCAGACACAGAGTATGCCGATCCTAAACCTTCTATTGACAATCCGAGACAAATTGTCTTTTCTGTCACAGAAGACAGTCCGCATGCATTGGATCATATACTTAGTGTTGCAAACAATGTTTTAAAGTTTTACGGACCGGAAAAAGTAGAGATGAAAATTGTTGCTTATTCTAAGGGAATAAAACTTTTAAACAGACACAACAAAGCTACTGCAGTACGAGTGGACGCTTTGATGCAGTATGATGTGGAGTTTGTAGCTTGTGGTAATACCATGAAAACGCTACATATAAAAAAAGAAGACCTTGTTGATGGCTCCGTTGTAGTAACCGCAGGGGTGGTTGAACTGCTAGAGAGTGTTAAAGCAGGTTGGATATATATTAAACCATAGGAAAATAAAATGAAAAAACTAATAACATTGGCAATTGCACTTTTTTGTGCAGTTTCACTCCAGGCAAAAGGAGACCTACATCTTTTTAGTATAGAGAATAAAGATGGGAAAGTTACTCCATACACCATAGAACAGATACTGAACAAAAGTGGTTTACTACATGTAGAGCTTAACAGCAATATGATAGGGCCGTTTAAAAAACAGTTTAAAGAGACAAAATATAAAATTTTTACTCTAATGACATTTTGGAGTAAAAAACATACAAGAGACTTGGTGAACAAATATCCAAAAGCAGGTGCTTTTACACCAATGGGAATGGGGATTTATCAGGCAAAAGATGAAGATACTCTACATTTCTCTATATTAACTGCAGAGGCACAGGGTAAAATACTTGGTCTTAAAGATTTGTCTCTCTTAAAAAAGATAGAAGCGGAAGTGATGAATGTCATCAAAGCTAATTTTCCAAAAGCAAAACACGCATATAGTGAAGACAGCTTGAAAACAGGGCATAATTTAGTAACAACATATGAAACGGAACTTGACGAAGATGAAGATCCTGAAGATGTACTCGATGAGTTTCAAATGAATCTTGAAGCCGGTTTTAAACCATACGGTTTTGTTGTTCCTCAATTTATGGATTTAAATGAAGTGCTTACAGAAGACGGAACAAAAGAGTCACCGTACGATTTTTATATCACATACTCTATTTGTAAATTGCCTGTTATCTATACTGTTGCAAAAAGCAGACCTGAAGCATCGGCATTCGCACCGTGTACAACAATGGTTTATAAGAAAAAAGATGAAGATAAAATCGTTGTAGGTTTTCCGGCTGTATATAACTGGATGAGTTCTGCATTAGTTGAAGATAAAGAAGCAAAAGCCGTCCTGATGAAAGCACAGACAGATTTTGAATCAATCCTCAAAGATATTACAGAGTAGAAGTTATCTTCTACCTCTACTTCTGTTGGCATTTTGTCCTCGGGAGTTTCCTCTTGGCTTATTTCTAGCGCCTCGATTTCCACCCATATTTATAGGTTCTGCTTTGATACTTGGATCAGGTTTAAAACCTTTGAGCCATACTTTTTGTATATCTTTTTTTATAAGCTTTTCTATACCGTCTAAAAACTCATGCTCATCCACACAGACCAAAGAGATCGCTTCGCCTTTGTTTCCTGCCCGTCCTGTACGCCCGATACGATGAACATAGTCTTCACTGACGTTTGGAAGTTCAAAGTTGACGACATGCGGAAGCTGGTCGATGTCAATCCCGCGTGCCGCGATGTCAGTTGCGACTAAAACTCTCACATCTCCTTTTTTGAAATCAGCAAGCGCTTTTGTTCGAGCATTTTGACTTTTGTTTCCATGAATAGCAACTGATGAAATACCCTCTTTTTCGAGTTGTCCGCTGAGTTTGTTGGCACCGTGTTTTGTACGTGTAAATACTAAAACCTGCTGCCATTTTCCCTCGTGAATAAGATGGGTTAAGAGTTCTCTTTTTCTTGCCTTGTCGACAGGATAAACACTTTGTGCTACACTGGTGTTTGATTCGTTTGTGCGTGCTACTTCTATAAGTGTAGGAGATTTTAAAAACTGGTTTGAGAGTTTTTTAATGGCATCAGAATAGGTTGCTGAAAAGAGCAGTGTCTGACGTTCTTTTGG
>JAMORM010000236.1 GCA_027063585.1 Sulfurimonas sp.
AAAGACGGTGAACCATATAAAATGAGTAAACGTGCAGGTAACGTTATACTGATGAGTGATATAGTTGAAGAGATTGGTGCAGATGCTCTGCGTTTTATTTTTGCATCCAAAAAATCAGACACAGCACTAGAGTTTGACTTAGCTGAATTTAAAAAGCAGGACAGTTCAAACCCTATCTTTTATATCCAGTATGCGCATGCACGTATTCAGACATTGCTCTCTAAAGCGACTGTTACAAAAGAAGATATTGCAAATGCAAGTTTGAAAAATCTTGGTGAAAATGCGGATACACTTCTGTTTGATGCACTTTTATTGCCTGAAGTGATTGAAGATGCCTTTAACACACGACAGGTACAAAAGTTGACGGATTATCTGAAATCCCTTGCTGCTTCTTTGCATAAATTTTATTATGATGTGCGTATGATTGGTACTGAAGATGAAGCCAAGCTTTTAAAACTAATGTTAATGGTAGCTCTGAGTATAAAAACAGGATTGTCATTAATGGGCATTGAAGCAAAAGATAAAATGTCTAAAGAAGAGGAATAAATCTTCTTTACTTTAGCAGTTGGGAATTTTTCAGCTGTGGATAAAGCTTTATAACCTCTTTGGCAGATTTTTTTGGAATTTGTATTAAGATTGGATTTTTACGTTTATTGAGCCAATTAGCAATTTTTTGTATATTTTTTTCACTCATTGAAGTACATCCGACAGTTGCAGAATTCGGTGTGCGCTCAATGTGCATAAATATACAAGAACCTCTGCCTTTGATTGCTTTTGTATTATAATCAACGACTATTCCCAGCTTATATTGTGCATCATCACGTTTCATATGTTCAAAACTTTTTTCGTCTCCATGCGCTATTATTATCTGATTATAGAAATTTGAATGTGTATCATCGACACATATTAAGTTTTTTTCTGTATAAAGATAAGGGACATTATAATTACTCTTCTTGGAATAACCAAAGATAGTGGAGAGTCTAAATATACCGGCAGGTGCTTTTTTATCCCCTTCATATTTTAAAGCATCATCAGAATTTTTAGTAAACTGTTCACTCTCTACACCCCAGCCTAAGCCATTTTTCCCCAAATTAACATGCATCGTTTCAAAAGCTTTTTGTGAAGCTTCGTAGCATTCCAGTTTTGCCTGTGAAGTGTTCATATCATCAGCAACAACCAGAACTATTTGCTGGGAGGAAAACAATAAAATTGAAAAACTTGTCATAATTAAGAAACTTTTTATCATAAAGTATGGTACTATTACTATTGAATGATGTCAAGAGTGAAAGAGAAAATTAAATTTTGGATAAAACAATGAGTATTATAATAAAACAAGCCACAGTTGATGACGCTTCTTTTTTAGCACAAATGATTTTACAAAGTTCAAGAGCGGGGAAAAAAAATGGTTTGTTTGATGTACTGTTTGGGACAGGTGATGATAAAATCGTCTTAGAGAAATTAGAAAAGCTTACACAAACAGAGGCAAAAAGTCATTGCCACTATAAAAATTTTTTAATAGCGCAAATGGATGGAAAAAATGTCGGTACATTATGTAGTTATGAGCCCAGGATTGCAACAAAAGAGGCATTTGTACAAGCTTTAAAAGAGATAGGCTGCGGTGAAGAGATAAACAAGCCGTTGGAAGTTGTATATAATTGTAGTTTTGACACGAATAAAAGCAGACTGATGTTCGATTTTATGGAAGAATTGGAGGGATTTATAGATGTCGGTGTGCTCAAGGCACTCATGCAAAAAAGTCTACTTAGTGCCAGACTCAAAGGGTATAGGATTGTACAGACAATTATAGAAATAGGTTCTTTAGAAGCAGAGCTCTTTTACAAAAAACTCGGATTTGAAATTGTAGATAAAAAAGAGTGTGAAGATTATAGAGAAATATTCGGCAGAACGGGTGTTATGCTCTTGGCTATGGAATTTTAAGGTTTTGTTATAGAACTTTCGTTACTCTCAATCTTCCCGTCCATCTTGGCCATTGTCTTGGCACTGTATACTAAAAATATTATACTCTCTTTGTTTGGCGGAATATTTTTAGGGCTTTTTTTTCTGCATGACTTTTCCGTAATTTCAGCATTAGGTTCTACTTTTGATCTCTTTGTTTCTCTTTTGAGCGAAGCCTGGATACTTAAAACTTTAGCTTTTGCAGTTTTAGTAGGCAGTGTGATGGAGCTGATGCAAAAAAGCGGAGGCATAAATGGATTTGTCTCTTACATGACTGAGGAAACTGCACTGGTAAATTCTCCTCGTTCAGCCCTGCTTGTCAGCTATTTTATTGGAGTGATTATTTTTATAGAATCTTCTATAACTTCTCTTATTGCCGGAGCCGTAGGTAGACCGCTTTGCGATAAAGAAAAAGTACCGCATGCAAAACTGGCCTTTGTGTGTGATTCCACTTCTGCTCCTATCAGTTCTTTAATTGTTCTTAACGGCTGGGGTGCGCTGCTGCTCGGACTTATTGCGACACAGGTGCAAACCGGAACAATATCAGGCGATAATGTCAATATATTACTGCACAGTGTTGCCTATAATTTTTATGCTATGAGTGCTTTAATCGTCACTTTTTTT
>JAMORM010000237.1 GCA_027063585.1 Sulfurimonas sp.
AATCTTGTATGTAAGCATTTTTCGTCATAATTTTTGTCCGGCTATATCTTCAGAATTCATTTTAATAGCAATATCAGTGATTTTACATGCTGAGTCTATCAACTTTTCTCTTTTGTTTATCTCTTTTACAAAAATATCCAATTCTCTTTCATGTGTATCTTTTGGAAAATTATAGGCTTTCCCTGTTATGGTTCTATAATACAAAGCAATAATTACATGTGAAAAAAGATAAAAGAAAATAGTAATAAAAAATGTATATACCAGTAACCCTTCAGCATCAAAAGATTTTAATATACCAAAGATTATTCCTATAAAAAACCCTTGAACAGTAAAAAAATAAACAAAATTTTCACCAAGCATATATACCCCAAATAAGACTTAAAAATGGTCCATTAATCTTTTAAACAAACCGGACAATCCGCTTTCACTGGATGTAACCAGCACATTTCGTTCCAGCTTCTGTCCAATTTTACCTGCAATTGCATTTATATCTTTACTCGGTTGAGAAGCAGGGTACAAAGTTGTAAAAAGCGCACGCTGTTTTACCGCTAAAGAGACTTTAGCATCTGCATTTATTTTTCCAATCAACTGTAAATCTAGCGCTGAACCTATATTTGCATTGGCAACTTTTTTAATTTTTTCAAAAACACCCAAAGCCTCTTTTTCATTTTTAACCTGGTTCATTATCATACATACATCATTTCTGAGTGTTGCTATAGTTTTAATCGTTGCATAGGCGTCTGTTATAGCAGCAGGATCTGGAACTGTTACAACTATAACATCATCTGCCGCATTTAAAAACATTTGAATATGCTCGCCTATTCCTGCCCCAGTATCAATTATCATGACATCAAGTTTGTCCAGCACCTGTGCTTCTTGCATAAATCTCTCAAACAGTGCCATATCTGAATATTTTAAGATTTCATCACCGCTCTCACCGGGAATCAGAATAAGATTACGGGTAATAGGAATTAAAATATCAGAAACTGTTGCCTCACCTTTAAGTACGTGTAAGATGTTTTTTTTAATTTTTACATTAAACATAACATCTAAATTTGCCAATCCGATATCTGCATCAAATATACCAACATTCAACCCCTGCTTAGATAAGGTATATGCAAGATTTGAGCTTATAGTGCTTTTGCCGACCCCACCTTTTCCACTGGTAATTGCGATAAAGCGTGTTTTTTTTGATTTTTTCTTTTGAGAGCTTGATGCAACGAGTTTTTCAAGCTTTTGTGCTTGATTACCAATCATACCTTACTCCTATTAAATCCATTAAGAAGACATTCTATTAAAAAATCACTGTCTGCACATACTAAATCTTCCGGTACTTCCTGCCCTACAGAAAAATAGCTTATCGGTTTTTTTGTCTCATAAGCCAAAGAAAAAATATTTCCAAATCCCATTGTTTCATCTAATTTTGTAAACATTAATGTATCAATACCAAGTGTTGAAAAATTGTCATATGTCACTTTTAAATCTTCATATTTTATAGAACTAGGCATTACAAGTACCACATCAACATTATATTCTGTATTATTTGCATTTAAACATTCATAGATTTTTTCAATTTTTACTCTGTCGTAAGGACTAGAGCCCATTGTGTCAATCAGTATATAATCACAATATTTAAGTGACTCTAAAGCATTTGAAAATTCAGGCGGATCTACAACTGTTTCAATTCCCAGCTTCATCATTCTTGCATACTGCATTAACTGCTCGACTGCGCCAATACGATAGGTATCAAGTACTACCAGTCCAACTTTATACTTTTTCTCCATTAAAAACGAATATCTTGCTGCAAGTTTAGCAATCGATGTTGTTTTTCCTACTCCTGTCGGCCCGACAAGCATAATAACTTTTTTCGTTCCTACGCTGGGAATAGCTTCTCTTCGAATGGGAACCATTTTTCGCAGTATTGTTTGAAAATATCTTTTCACAGTTGCTGAATTTTCTCGCATTTTTAATGGCATATGCTCCAGAGTAACCTGCATTAAACTGTCCAAATGATCTTTATTCATTCCACTTTGTGATGCAAGACGATAAATTTCAGAAAATTCCGATGGAATCTGGTTTGAAAGATCCGGTGACTTTTCATCCCAGAACATATTTTGAATAATTTTTACTTTATCAGTCAGCTTGTTGATTTCAGATTTTATCTCTTTAAGTTCTTTTGGCTCTACAGGCGCTGCCGTATTTTGTTTAGATAAAGGCTGATATAAATCTTCGAAAGGGTCAGTGACATCCGAAATTTTTGATATTTGTTTGGCTGCATTGGAGATATCAAATAAAATTTCCTGACTCTCTTCTTTAATCGGTTGCTGTTTTGAAAGTGGTTTTTTTGCTTTTTTATATGTTGAAGGAATCATATCGTCATCAATGCCGATCACTATCTCATAAAGTGCTTCTCTGCCCAAAGCTTTTTTTTGAATTTCTTTCGTCTCAATAAGCATACCTTCATCGCCAATTTCCATTTTTGCTTTTTTCAGTGCTTCTGATGGCGTACGTCCCGTAAAAGTTAGAATTTTCATATGCCAAC
>JAMORM010000238.1 GCA_027063585.1 Sulfurimonas sp.
GTTTGTCAATCAACTCCTGAATCTGTTTTGCCAGAAACATCGGTGTTATGCCCTGTGCAAGTTTTTTTGAAATTTTATAGGGGAGTTTCTCACAATTTCCAAGAAGAATAAGTTCTGATTGTGAGAGCGTGTATTTTTTATAATATTCTAAAAATTTTGTAAGTGTCATATTTTGTAAACTTTCATTAATGACAAGAATTTTGACACTGTTTTGAAATGCCCATTTCAGGGCAAGTTTTTCATCTGTATAAGAGATTACATTTTGTGCTTTATTGAATGACTTGATACTTCTTTTAAATTCTATTGCATCATCTACATTGTTTGTAACTATCAGAATAGATTCCATATATAAAGAATCAAGATATTGATAAAGCTCTAAAAGTTCCTGCAGTTCATCAGAAGCCTTATCTGTATCATTGCTTTCAAGGTAGTATTTTAGATATGTTTTTGTATTATATTCTTCATTGATTTGAGCTTTTTCAAATAATATTTTTATAGGGAGAGATTTTTTAGCACCTTCCCATAAAAGTTTGTCAAGTTCAAATGCCATAGCCCCCAATATATCAACAAGTACTTTTTCGTAAACACTTGCTGTTTTTTGAAAATATTCATTAAACTCCAGCGTGTATTTTTTTTCAAAGCTGTGCATCTGTTTTTTATTTTGCGCATGTTTTTCTCGAAGCATAGAGCAGATATAAATTGTGTCCGTATAGGTTCCGTTGATTCTTTTATACTCTTGCAGCAGTTTCTGGTATGTTGGTAATGTTTTGGAAGTTTTAAGTGTTTTTCTCTTTTTTTCTAATATTGTTTCCAAATAATTTTCCGTTACCTTGAGTTGTTTTATCTCATTGACAATCTTTTTTGTATTTTTTTTCAAATAGATATATTCTGATTGTTTAGCTAAAAAAACTTCATCATAGGCAAGAGCAGGATATTTTGTTTTTCTTATAAAATCATTGTATACCTTTGCCATTTCTCTGAGATTATTACTTAGTTGCAGTACATCAGGTGTGATTACTTTTAAATCTAATTCATGTAAATTATTGAAAGCCGTCCATAAAAAACGGCGAATAAGTTTATAATCCAACTTATTTTTATTATTTTTATAACGGACTCTTTTTTCTATCTGCTGTTTAATCGTTTCAAAATATTTTTTTGCTGCTTGTTTGGTATGTAAAGAGACGCCAATATCTTTTGTCTCTTGCAATAACTCCTCTTGAATCTCTTGCATATTGTCAAAAAGACCAAGTTCCTGCTCAAATTCAAGTTTTTTTTTCAATTCATCTTCTGAAAGAGTCCTGTGCTTTCTTTCTAAAATCGGATAAAATTTTGAATTAATATACTTTTCATTTGCTTCTTGTAAACTAGTTGACATCATGAATATCCTGCATTTATTTTGAAAAAGAGTATAGCAAATATATGTAAGATTTTTGTAAGACTTTTCAAAAAAAGAGCAATATTGATTGAGTATTTTTTTACATAGTTTGTGCTATAATTAAAAAAAGCAGCCTAAGGAGGATAGTATGAATGTTGCTCAATATACATTTCAATCACCTTATCCAAGCCCTGTTCAAGTAGGTCATTTAGATCCTAATTCTGTGAAAAAAGATTCTTCGCAAGGCGATGCACCATCTCTTTTACAATCTACGAATCAAACTTTGAGTGAGGCAAAAACATTTGAGACATCTTTAAAAAGTGATGTCAAACCGACGGTATCTAGTGCAGATTCATTGGATGTTTACGCTTAAAGAGCTAAGGCAGACTGTAGCTCTTGAAGCATCCATTTCCATTCTCCATAACCGCTGGCGGCGTTTATATGTCCGGCATTTTTTAAAACTTTCATCATTACATGTAAACTCTTTTGGAGAGTTTGTGCTTCATCAACACTCATATAAGGGTCATTGTCCGAAGTGATAAGCAAAGTCTCTTTTGCGTATAAACTTTTAGGAGGATGCAGCGGAAAAAATTCATTTAACTCTTTGACGTTACATGTAAGGCTCGGCGGAGCAACAAGGTAGAGTTTCTCTATTTTTTGTACTGTTTTTGTATTGCATAGATGAAACCATAAGGTGTTTGCCAAAGAGTGACAGATAACGATGTCGGGTTTAAAATCATCAAGTGCATATTGGAGTTCCTGCATCCAGACATCAAGTTTGGGTGCATCAAAATTGGAAAATTTTAAAAAATTGACACAACCGTACTCTTTGGCAATCTCTCCTGCAAGCCAGCTTTGCCAATGAGGATAATCACTTCCTCCCCAGCCATGCAGCAGCAACACTTTTTTAGCCATCGTTACTCTACCAGTTTTGCAAAGTTCTTCACGGTTAAAAGGCGTAAGTTCTTCCCTTTTAAGGCTTTGAGCTCACTTGAGAAGCCTTTTTTTGAGACAATAACAAAAATATCCGCATCAATATTTGCTTTTTTAGCAAGCTCTTGCAAACGAGTAAGCTCACTCTTTTTGACTTTTGCATTTGTATATTTTGTACTGCCGAGTATAATTTTACCGGATTTTGTTTTGGCAAAGATATCAAATTCT
>JAMORM010000239.1 GCA_027063585.1 Sulfurimonas sp.
ATTGCCGGTGCTGATGTTGCTATAGTACGCAGTGCTGTTGAGATTTTAAATGAGCAGGAAGGAATTGATATTATTGACTTGAATTGTGGTTGTCCTGTTCCAAAGGTTGTCGGACACGGCAGTGGAAGTTCCCTTCTGCTAAATCTTCCATTAATGGGCGAAATTATTAAAACTATTAAAGATACTTCCAATAAAAGTATGACCAGTGTAAAAATAAGACTGGGCTTTGAAGAAAAGAATCATGTTGCTATTGCAAAAGTTGTACAAGACAACGGGGCAGACTTTATTGCGGTTCACGGAAGAACACGTGCAGGAAAATTTAAAGCTGCTGTTGATTATGATGCCATTAGAGAGATAAAAGAGGCTGTAGATATTCCTGTTATTGCTAATGGTGACATTGATTCTTATGAAAAAGCCAAATGGGTGCTTGAACATACCGGTGCAGACGGTGTTATGATTGGTCGAGGTGCAGTTGGCGCCCCATGGATATTTCATCAGCTTAAATCTGGAAATGAACATATTGAACAGAGTTTAAAGCATGAAATTATCATGGAGCATTTTGATAAAATGATAGAATTTTACGGACAGCACGGTGTTGCAATGTTTAGAAAACATACGCATACCTATTCTAAAGGCTACCGCGGTGCATCTGCTTTAAGAAATAAAGTAAATTCAATTGATGATATCGCAACATACCGCTCAGTAATAGATGATTTTTTTAAAAATAATGAGATGACACTCTGATGTTGGAAATTTCTCAATCAATTAAAAACTTAGAAAAAGAAGATATTGCAGACAATCTACTCCATTATGTCTATAATACTAAACACCTGCTCTCTTTAATTAAGAAAGGAATAGACTTAGAAGATCCATCTTATTTGAGCTCATACCGTTCATTTGAGGGTGAGGTATATGAAAACTTTATTTATGAAAAACTCTTACGATATGCAGAGGAAAATGACTATATAACAAAGTTTATTCTTAAAGGTTTTCATCAAAATAAATGTAAAGCCTATGCAAATACTCTCTCCATAAGTGAAAAAGAACAAATAGTTTACAGAACAAAGAGCCGCGAAATAAGTGAATTTGATGCAATGTTCATTACCAAAAACAATGAACTTTATTTTGTTGAGATGACCCTTGTAAAATCAGTGTTAAAATTGCGTCGCAGATTGAGAAAGAAAAAAGCACTTTTAGAAATTATTTTTCCAAACTATACGATAAAATCATTGATTATTTTAAATGAGGGTGCTACCGGCGCTAAACAGTTCCCCTCTTATTGTAAAGTATGGTATACAAAAGAGTTTTCAGCCTCTGAAGTTTTAGAATATATCACTAAACTCGATAAACAAAAACTTTTACCGAAAGATAAAATAAATTCTAAAAAAATGATAGAAGCACATACTTTAAAACTGCATCCGTTTAGATATTATAATACTATGAGTTGGATAACAAAAACAATACGTGCGAATAAAAAATATGTCATAGATATGAATTTTTTAATGAATGATAATGTTCAAAGATATCATGATTTGTATAATAAATTTTATGTAGGCTTCTTGAGTATTAAAGATGTAAAAAATTTACTCAATCTAAAAGAGGGTGAATATTCAGAAGAACAAAGAGTGGTAGTCGCATTAGAAAAAAAACATTCTAATGAGATTGTTGTAACTTATTATATTCAAACAACTCGCAAAAATCTCTATTTATACAGCTTTAACGATGGCAAAGTTGTAAAAGAGAAAAAAGACCCTTATGGAATTACTGTGACAGAGGTCTTTCATATTAATAAACTGATGGATGAGAGTTATTTATTAAATATGTCTCAAGTACATACAATAAAAAAATTACTCAAAGAGCGCTACAAAAGAGATAGTAAAAAATCAAAAGAAATTTAAAATTTTATTAGAATTGTACGGTTATTACTACATCTCATAAGCTATATTCGCTGCTCTCTCTTTATAAGCTTGCAGAGGCTCTTGTTTTTCCTCTGTTTGTGATTTACCCAAAAAGTTTTCTAAATCTTCATGTCTGCTTTGTAAAATTTCATCAAACTCTTTTTGTGATGTTGGCTTATTGTCTGTAAATTTATCTAGGAGAATATTACTATTACCCATTAGGACCAAATAACTTTGGTTGCCAAAGTCAAGCATTACAACGCTGTTCTTGTCATCTATGGCTTTTTGAAATCGTATACTGACATTTTGTGCTGCCATATTGATATTACTCGGTGTAGCCGATTCTTGTGTGTTTTTAAACAGCCAGTTCTTTGGTGTTTGTGTATTTGTAGGCATTGGTTTCATTTTTTTCTTTATGTATAAAAGTATGAAAATTCCAAGTACTAAAATAGCAACAACAACATAATAGCTTTGAGACATATTATCATCTTTTTTTGTGGGTAATGTGCTTAGTGAATTTGTTTGTATTGCATTAGTAGCAGTAGTTGTTGATGACTTTACAGCTATTTTGTCAGTAAATCTTAATCTAAGTCCATAGCCATCGGATGTTTTGGATGCTATA
>JAMORM010000240.1 GCA_027063585.1 Sulfurimonas sp.
TTCTCGACCTGCTGTTCAATTGGTAGTCCGTGACAATCCCAGCCCGGAGTAAAACGGACAGATTTACCGTTGAAGTAATTATTTTTAATGATAATATCTTTGAGAACTTTGTTCAGTGCATGCCCTATGTGAATATGCCCGTTTGCATACGGAGGACCGTCATGAAGTGTAAAGTGCTCAGCGCCGGCACGTTTTGCCTTCATTTTATGATAAACTTTTTTCTCATCCCAAGCAGCATAACGCTTCGGTTCGTTGTTTATTAAATTGCCTCGCATGGCAAACGTAGTTGTCGGTAAAAGTAGTGTGTCTTTGTAGTCCATCTGTACCCCAAATTGTTTTTAAAAAGTTTTGCATTATACCCTTTATGTGTTTAAAAGCTGATAAAGTGTTATAATAAGCCAAATAAAATTCTTCAAACAAGGCATCATGTAGTTATGAAAACACATCTTATAATAATAGGCAATAAATTTGTTTATAACACATCATTACAAGAGTATATTTTACGAGATATTGAAAAAAACAGCGGCTTTATAGATAATATAACCTATTTTAAAGATAGCGATAATTCTTTTTTTCTTTATTTGGAAGAAGAGCTCAATGCCTCTAACAGACTCATCATTGTTACATGTAAACAAAACTTTTCAACTGTAGGAAAGGTTATATGCACGGCAACAAGTGATAACCAGATTTTAAAAGAGGGGATGTTAATACCGCAAAAAGCTTCTTTGTTTGAAGAACGTTCATATCTTTTAGAATATCAAAATGCATCTATAAATGTTGTGCAGATAGATGAAGGGCAGAAGATGCCCGAACTGCTGTTAAAAAATGAAGAGATACGGGCAACTATACATGTATTTGAAGAAGAAAAATCTACGATCATAACTATATTAACACCTATCGCACAAACGTATGAAGTCAGTTTTGATGTGACTCAAGAAGTAGAAGGGTGGCATAGAATTGATGTCACAAGTAATAAGTATGGTGATATTGCAAAGTTTATTCATGCTTCAAAAAATCTGCTGCCTAAAAAATTGATAGCCTCTTCGAATATTATTGAGTATGTTATAGAAAGACTGTCACATTTTGGTAAAAAAATAACATTTGCCGAGAGTTGTACAGGTGGACTGCTGAGTTATTACTTTACAAAGCACAATGGTGCATCGAAGATTTTAGAAGGAGCGTTAGTAACATACTCTAACACATTAAAAGAAAATTGGCTGGCAGTAGAACATAGTGTACTTGAAGAAAACGGCGCGGTAAGTGCTGAGGTTGTCCAAGAGATGAGCGAGGGCGCATTAAATGTGAGTGGAGCTGATTATGCACTCGCAGTAAGCGGCATAGCCGGTGATAGCGGAGGAACAGCGCTCAAGCCTGTAGGCACTGTTTATATAAGTGCAAGAAGCAAAACACATCATGTAGAAAAACATCTTCATTTTCACGGAGACAGAAACTATGTACAAGACCAGAGTGCTCTTATGGCTATAAAAATGTTGCTTTTACTTGATAAAGAGACTTTTTTCTAAATTTAGGACAAAATATCTTGACAATTAAAATCTATTTGTCTATAATTTCGACCTCTTAACAATAAGAGGCAAACGTCTTGTTAGCTCAGCTGGTAGAGCACGTCACTTTTAATGATGTGGCCGATGGTTCGAATCCATCACAGGACACCATAAAACACTAAAATTCTTATTTATTTAAGATTTTGGGCGCTTAGCTCAGTTGGTAGAGCGCTACCCTTACAAGGTAGATGTCACTGGTTCGAGTCCAGTAGTGCCCACCATTTTTTGATTATTTGCATCAAAAGATTTCAGCTCATGTACGAGAGTACACTTCGCTAAAATTTTTGACACAACTAATGCAAAAACAAGTTTTTCTTACTTTAAAAAAGAAAATGTGACAATTTTTTAGATTAATTTTTTCTTAATCAAGGAAAAGATTAACGAATCATACTTGTAGTATGTGAGTTCTTCTTTGACACAGAGTAAGGAATAAATACGCGGTGGTAGTTCAGTTGGTTAGAATACCTGCCTGTCACGCAGGGGGTCGTGGGTTCGAGCCCCATCCACCGCGCCATTTTTTGATTATTTGCACTTCAGTTTTTGATTCACGTACTTTTTATGTACGCTTCGACAAAAACTTCAGCACAACTAATTCAAAAAAAACTTTAAAAATTCTTGATTTTTGTTTTAATCAAGGTAGGTTTTTTACGGAATGAGGAACATAGTAATTTTATGTGACGAATGGAGTAAAAGTTCTAACGCCGAGTAAAGCAAAAAGCATAATTTTAGGGCGTTTAGCTCAGTTGGTAGAGCGCTACCCTTACAAGGTAGATGTCACAAGTTCGAGTCTTGTAATGCCCACCATTTTATTTACAAACCTTTTGTTAATGAAAGAAAGTGACCCTTTCGTCTAGTGGCCAAGGACACTATCACTTCATGGTAGTAACAGAGGTTCAAATCCTTTAGGGGTCGCCACTTATTTGGTGTTGTAGATTACTTTTTATATGCGCGGTGGTAGTTCAGTTGGTTAGAATACCTGCCTGTCACGCAGGGGGTCGTGGGTTCGAGCCCCATCCACCGCGCCACTCTTTTTTTACTCTTTCAAATATTTTTATTTATACAAAACTCTTTGTCCCGCTTTTATCGTACATATCTTTATATTTGAATGTAATGAGATTTTCCATGATGGCAAAAAGTACCATAAAGTTTAAAAAACTGCTGCCTCCGTACGAAAACATTGGTAAAGGGACTCCTACGACAGGTGCATAGCCTATAGTCATAGCAATATTGACACCCATATATATAAAAATCATAAAAGATATGGCGACAGTGACAACTTTTATGTAATAATCATTGTTAAATATACTTAAACTCAATAAATGTAAAATTAGCATAGCATAAAGCAAAATGAGGGCTAAAGCACCTAGAAACCCTGTTCGCTCGACAACAAAAGCAAAAATAAAATCACTTGTAGCAATAGGCAGAAATTTCATTTGTGTCTGTGTTGCATCTTCTTTGTCTTTACCTGTCCATCCGCCTGAGCCTATAGCTATAATGGATTGCTGCACATGGTAAGAAGGTTTTTCGCTCAAAAAGTCTGTGATTCTTGTTTTTTGATAATCATGCAGCATAAACTTATAAGCAAGTGGCGATAAAATCAAAATACCTGCAACAATGACTGCCACTATTTTCCAGTAAACTCCCACATAAAAGAGAACTCCATACCCTATAAGTAATAAAACAAGCGCTGTCCCCAGATCAGGTTCTTTTGCGATGAGCACAAAAGGAAGTAAAATATACAAACTGATGCGTAAAAAATCTTTAAGTCTGTAGCCTTGCAGAGGCGGCGGATTTTTATGTATTAGATATGCAAGCATAAGAATAAGTGCCGGTTTGACAAATTCTGAAGGCTGTATGGTTGCGTTGATAAAAGGTATGTCTATCCAGCGTTGTGCACCAAGACGGGAATGTCCAAAAAATTCAACAGCTAAAAGCAGGGCGATATTTCCCCAGTATATAAAAGGAATAAGCCAGCTCATACGTCTAATAGGCAGTAAAAAGACAATCAAAAAAGCTATGAATGCGACACCGACATAAGCAAGCTGTTTGTCAGCAAGAGCAGGAACAGCTTCACTGATGAGCCAATGCGACATAATTACCAAAGGAATGATAAGAATGATGGAAAAAAAGTCAAATTGTGATAAAATACTCTTATCAAATCTCCACAAGTTTGTAACTCCAAAATAAAATTATTATGATTGTATCATAAAGGCTGTAAAGAATGATAAACACACAAGAATATGTATGCGAAAACCCTGAACGATTAGATACGTTTTTAACTTCACAAATAGGGCAAACCCGCTCACAAATAGCAGGACTGATTAAGCATGAATGTGTCTTTGTAGATGGCAAAAAAGTTCCCCGTCCAGGTGTAAAACTCAAAGCTGGACAGGTTGTCAAAGTAGAATTTCCCCAAGCAAAAAAAGAAAAAGCTCTTGATGTAGACTTTGATGTTGAAATTTTGTATGAAGATGATGATGTTTTGGTTATAAACAAACCAAGCGGAGTGACAGTGCATCCCGCACCAAGCGTGAAAGAGGCTACATTGGTTGACTGGCTCAAGCATAAAGGCATCAGACTCTCAACCATCAGTGGAGAAGAACGCCACGGAATTGTGCATCGTCTTGACAAAGGCACAAGCGGAACTATGGTTGTTGCAAAAAACAATGAGGCACATGAGTTTTTGTCACAGCAACTTCAAGACAAAAGTATGGGACGGTATTATATAGCTGTTATTGTTCCACCTCTAAAAGAAGATATCACGATGGTAGAATCAAATATAGGCAGAAGTTCGCATAATCGTCTCAAAATGGCATGTGGACTTGAACATGGCAAATATGCAAAAACAATGTTTAAACATTTGGCTTTGAGCGAAGATGAACATACCCAACTTATAGCCTGTAAGCTTTTTACCGGAAGAACACATCAAATCAGGGTGCATTTAGAGAGTATGAACCGTCATATTTTGGGAGACCACATCTATGGACTAAGCCCAAAACAGGAGAATTCGGAACGTATTTTGCTACATGCTTACATGATTTACTTTATTCATCCGACTACAAAGGAAAAAGTAACCTTTAAGGCGGAATTTGATGATATAATGCGAGAAACAGTTTATAAAAAATTTGATACGGAGATTTTAAATGAAGTTATTGAGCCTGAGTACATTATGCGCAGTTTCACTGCTGATTCTTAGCGGTTGCCAGGGAATAAACCCGATACCTAAGAAAAAAGTTGTTATTGACTCGACACTACCGGTTGTTACGTTGACGAAAAACGGAATAATGCGTGATATGAAAACAGTAGCCTTTGAATGGAAAAATATAAAAGACCCCAGAGTAAAATCTATTTATGTGTACAAAAGAGTTTCAGGGGAGAAAGCTTCAAATGAATTAGCATATTATGATACAATTGACAATCGATTTAAAACACATTATCTTGATGCAAATGATGAACCGAACACAAAATACAGTTATGCTTTTAGAGTAGTGGCAAAAGATACACAGGGCAAACTCAGCGAAACGTATAATGTCAATACTTTGCCGGTTTTACAGTCTGTCGCATGGATACACTCGATTGCAGGACTTCCAAGAAGTGCAAAAATCATTTGGAGACCGCATGAAAATCAACGGGTTGAATCTTATATAATAGAGAGAAAAACTTTTAAAGATGAAACATTTAAAAAAATTGCAACGCTCAAAGGACGCTTAAACGCTGAATACATTGATGAAGATTTGGCAGATAATGCGGTTTATTTATACCGAATACGTGTTAAAACTTACGACGACATTGTTTCAACGCCTTCTGAGATTGTAAAATCAGTTACAAAAGCATTGCCAAAAAGTGTAGAGTATATAAGAGCAACTAAAGATTTACCAAAAAAAATAAAAATCGAATGGTCTGCTTCAAAACAAAAAGATTTTAATCAGTATTATCTTTATAGAGGCAAAGATATTGACAGTTCATTTGAGTTAATAGCAAAACTGTATAATAATCATTATACAGACAATATAGATGAAGACGGAAAAATTTACTTTTATAGAGTCAGTGTAATTGATAAAGACGGACTTGAAAGTGAACATGATAAAAATACTATTATGGGAATGACACTGCCAAAACCTGATGCTCCTGTAATTACCGGAATTAAACTTATTGATTCGGGAGTAGAACTTTCATGGAAGAAAACGGATCCGAGAATTACATCTTTTAATATCCTTAGAAAACACAGAACAAGTTGGCTCAAAGAGACGACAAAAGAGTATAAAAATATCTTTAAAAACAGTTTTGTTGACAATAATATAAACCCGGACAGTACATATACATATACCGTATATGGTGTAGATGAGAACGGAATTGTTTCTAAACCAAGTACAGAAGTAAAAATAAAAACAGCAGAGTCAAATAAAATAGTTGACGGTGAAAAAAGTGAACCTATTAAAGAAGTAGAAGTGCGAGGGCAGGAAGATAATACTCAAACTACGCAAGAAACATTAACTCCTGTTCAAGATTTAGATTTAAATGAGATTTAATGCCGCATTTACATATAGAAAAATTTAAACAAATTGATTTTCCAAAAATTTATGATGAGGTGAGTTTTAACTTTATAGCATCCAATGCAAAGCATGAAGATGAAAAACTTATTTCAACGACAGTAGACGGTGAAGACTTTTTTCTTTTAGTAAAAGAAGAAGAAAATAAAAGCCTGCTAAAAACAGATAAGCTCACACGTCCGGCTTCTATACATAATGTCCATCGTGCATTGCTTGCCTATGCAAAAGCTGCCGGTTTACATGTAATCAATTCTAACGTACCCCAGACGCAGAAAAATATACATCTTCAAGAAGTGACGGCACTAAAAAAGATAGAATATTTTGCCAATGAATTTCCTCTGGACAAAGAGATAAGAATCGAAGTAGGATTCGGCTCAGGACGCCATCTGTTGCATCAGGCGGCAACTCACCCTGATATTTTGTTTATAGGCATAGAGATTCATCGTCCCTCAATAGAGCAGGTTCTTAAACAAAGCGTTATTCAAAAGCTGGACAATCTACTTGTGCTTGATTATGATGCCCGTCTTTTTATGGAGCTTGTTCCTTCAAATATTGTTGGAGCAATTTATGTGCATTTTCCGGTACCTTGGGATAAAAAGCCGCATCGTCGGGTTATTTCTACTTCTTTTATCGAAGAAGCACGCCGTGTTTTAAAAGTGGGTGGAACGCTCGAACTTAGAACAGACAGTGAAAATTATTATGCTTACTCGTATGAAACTTTTATAGCTTTTAACAAAACGACATTGCAAATCAATAAAAACAAAGATATTGCCATAAGTTCTAAGTATGAAGACAGATGGAAAAAGATGGATAAAAATATTTATGATGTAACAATGATAAATGATGGAATCTCTAATGAACTTACAATAGAGGGTGATTTTACTTTTTCAAAATCCGGTTTGAATTTTGATGAGATGATAGAATTGCATAATAAAACGTTTCGATTTGAAGACGGTTTTATACATTTTGAGAGGGTATATAAAATAAAAAATGGCGTCATGTTGCGTTTATCTATGGGTAGTTTCGACAGACCTGAACATTTATATATAATTATTGACGAAAAGGGTACTTCTTATTACCCTGAGTTACCATTAAAATCACGTAGTAATCTAAAAGCACATAAAGAACTGTGCAAGGTGTTACATGGATAAAGTCATAATCGCAGAGAATTTGTCTCTTGCTTATTCAAAAGATGAAACTATTATAAATAAAGCAAATTTCTCTATAGACTCAGGGAGTTTTGTTTTTATTACTGGAGCAAGTGGAAGTGGTAAATCTACACTTTTAAAGTCACTTTATGGTGCGCTTAAACCTGTTGAAGGAAGTTTGGTGGTTGGAGGCGTTGAGCTTCGAGGTGTGGCGAATTCAAAGCTTAATTTTTTAAGAAAACATTTGGGTATTGTTTTTCAAGACTATAAACTTGTAAAAGAGTGGACGATAGAGAAAAATATTATGCTGCCTTTGATCATAAACGGATATGAAAAAAGTATAACACAAAGTCAGGTTGACTCTTTGCTTAAACATGTGAGGCTCAAGCATCAATCGGGAAAATATCCATTAGAACTCAGTGGTGGGGAACAACAACGTGTTGCAATGGCAAGAGCGTTGGCACATAACCCAATTCTGATACTTGCTGATGAGCCTACCGGAAATCTTGATGATTATTCTTCTCAACTTATATGGAACCTTTTAGAGGGTGCAAATGAGCAGCTAAAAACTACTGTTATAGTTGTGACACACCATATTCCTGAAGCTATGAAGGTTGAGTATAAGCATTATCATATAGAATTTGGAGATATTCATGAAGTCGTTTAAAAACCATATATCTCTTGTTATTGCTCTTGTAAGCATACTCTTTTCATTACAGATTTTTACTATAGTTGACAGAGCCATAAATGCATATAAAGAGAATTTAGCAAAGAATTATTCACTTGTCGTAGTGAGTCAAAAAACATTTCAAAGTAAAGAGATGCTAAATAAAATAAATCAACTTGCAGCTATTGAAGAGCTCTCTCCAGATAGTGTAATAAAAAAATTAAATACCGGAATAAGTAAAAAAAATATTCAGTTGCTTAAACTAACGCTGCCAAAGTTTTATAAATTTAAATTAAAAATTTATCCTACACCTGCGGAACTACAAAAAATAAAAAAACAGCTTTTAAAATACCCATACATCACAAAAGTTGAGACTTTTTCAAATACTCATGATACAACCTATAAATTATTGTTGTTATTTAAAAATGTCATATCTGTTTTGGCGGTCTCTATTTTACTCGTTACCATACTGTTGATATTTAAAGAGTTGAGAATATGGCAGTTTAAACATAATGAGAGGATGAATATTATGGGGCTTTTCGGGGCTCCAACCTGGTTGCGTTCGGCAGTACTGTTTCGACTGTCTATTGTAGATGCACTTATAGCATTTGGTATCTCTTTTGTGATTTTTTCATATTTTGCATCGAGTTCTTGGGTGAGTGAACAATTTGCAAATATAGGTATATCGGTAGTAGTATTTGATAAAATTTATGATTCGCTGATTATGCTTGGTGTTTCTGTGATAGTTTCTATTTTACTTGCGAGTTTTATAGTTTTAGGGCATAAAGAAGAGGTCTGATGAGAACTGTACTTTTTGTTTTACTCTTTACATGTATCTCTACTTTGTTCGCTGCAACAGAGATAGATAAAAAAATAAATAAAACAAGCTCCAAGTTGCATTCATACACGAAAAACTACTCCAGACTTAATGCAAAAATGGCACAAACAGCAAAAGCTATTATCAAGCAAAAATCAGAGTTGGAAAAGAAAATAATTTATCTGAAAAAATTAGAAGAAGAGCTCTCTTTGAAAGAAGGAAGTCATCGTGAAAATATAAAACAGTTAAAATCTTTAAAAAAATCTCAAACAAAGTTAAAGAAAAAGCAGCAAAAACTTGAAGAAGAACTGATTTTTGTTATTGCACAAACTGTTTCACTCTCTGTAGTTTTAGAAGAAGAGTATCCGGAAAATGAGCAGGCGATTATGGAATTTGAAGTTTTAAAAGGTATGTTGAAAGCTTCAAAAGAAAAAGCAAAACTTTTAAGTAAAAAATTCTTTGAAAATGAAAAAAATATAGATTTAATCAGCTTACATGTAAGCTCATTGGAAGTTACTATTGCAAATATAGATCAAAAAAGAAAAGAGCTCATTAGAACAAAAAATGAAAATAAAAAAGCCTTGCAAAAATTGACACATGCAAAAGCATCCTATAAAAAAGAGTTGAAAAATCTTTTAAGAAGACAAAATGCTTTAAAGAAAACACTTTCACGACTTAATATTATAAAAGTAGATGAAATAAGAAGAGCAAAAGAAGAAAGAGCCAGAAAAATTGCTTTTGAAAAACAGAAGATTCAGTTAAATAAAAATCTGCCTAAGGTTAAAAAACACGGAAGCAGTTATCAAGCGATTAAAACAATTCGATACCGAGGCAAAAAAACAATTGCTCCGCTTAACTCCTACACAATTACAAAAAAATACGGAACATATACAGACCCGATATATGGTATAAAAATATTTAATGAATCTATTTCTCTCAAACCAAAACAGCCTAATGCTAAAGTAAAAACAGTCTTTAACGGGAAAGTCATATATGCGGCAAAAACAGCGGTTTTAGACAATGTTGTGATTGTAGAACACAAAAAAGGACTGCATACGATTTATGCGAATCTTTCACAAATAGCACCAAATATCAAAAAGGGTAAAAAAATTGCCAGAGGTGCAACGATTGGACGGGTCAAAGATGAACTGGTTTTTGAAGTGACACAAAAAACAAAGCATATCAATCCAATACGTTTATTTAAATAGATTTTGATATAATTTCGAAAATAAAAAATAGAGAAAACAATATGAACTTTATTCAAACACGCGGCGTAGATGAAAACAGACCGCAAACTGTCACTTTTTCAGAGGCAATACTCAGTCCTATCGCATCTTTTGGCGGTCTTTACGTCCCAGAGAGACTTCCCGAGTTAGGAAAAGAATTTTTACAAAAGCATTTAAACTCTTCTTATAAAGAGCTGGCATCTGATATGTTAAATCGTTTTGAAATTGACATAGATGTGAAAGTTATTGATGAAGCCTTATCTTTATATGATAAATTTGATGATGCTTCTAATCCTGTCCCTGTTGTAAAAGTAAAAGAGAACCTTTATATCAGTGAACTTTATCACGGTCCTACACGTGCGTTTAAAGATATGGCACTGCAACCCTTTGGTGCAGTACTCTCTTCAATTGCTCAAAGATTAAATGAAAACTATCTGATTTTGGCAGCGACAAGTGGAGACACGGGTCCTGCGGCTCTTGAAACATTTAAGAATCGTGCGAATGTCAAAGTGGCTTGTTTGTATCCTGATGGCGGAACGAGTGATGTACAGCGTTTGCAAATGGTGACAGAAGATGCACCGAATTTAAAGGTTATAGGAATTAACGGTGTATTTGATGATGCACAAAATGCGCTCAAACGCTTGTTGGCTTCACAAAGTTTTAAAGAAGCACTGCAGAAAAAAGATACAAAACTCTCAGCAGCAAACTCTGTCAACTTTGGACGTATTATATTTCAAATTATTTATCACATTCACTCTTATTTGGAACTGGTTAGACAAAATGCAATTACTATGGGAGAAAAAGTTTACTTGAATGTTCCAAGCGGAAATTTCGGAAATGCTCTTGGCGGATATTACGCTTGGAAGATGGGTGTTCCTGTTGAAAAAATCATCATTTCATCCAATGAAAATAATGTGCTTACGCGTTTGATTCGTGATGGGAAGTATGACTTGAGAAATTGTGAAGTTGTGGGTACAACGTCACCTGCAATGGATATTTTAAAATCATCTAATGTTGAGCGGGTTTTATTTGATTTGTTTGGTGAAGTAAGAACAAGAGAGTTGATGCAAAATTTAGAAGAGAGAAACTTTTATAAATTGACTGTTGATGAACTTGCAAAACTCCGAGAGTACTTTGATGCTGATTACTGCAACGGCGAAGAGGGAAAAAAATATATCAAAGAAATATTTGAGAAATATAACTATTTGATGGATCCACATACGGCTACATGTATGAAGTCTTATGAAACATGTTCAAACCCGTCAATCAAAACGATTGCATATTCAACTGCTGAGTGGACAAAGTTTTCTCCTGTCATTGCAAATGCATTAACAGGAGAAGTAGATACAAAAGATATTGATGCCTTGGAATCTATAGCTAAAGTGGCAAATCTTGAGATTCCTCAGATGATAAAAGAGTTGTTTACTAAGCCTATAGCACAAAAAACGGTTATAGAAAAAGAAGATATAGAAAAAGAGATATTAAAGTTTTTGTAATATAATTAAAAGCTTTTAAATAATATAAATTAACGGTTTAAGTTGTCATTAACTATTAAAGATGTAAAATTACTTTAATAGGAAAAAATAATGAATGAGACTACTGAAGATGAATTAAATCAGAAGCGGAATATGCTTTATTATAACCAGCTGATTATGAATGAAAGACGTGCAAAGTCTATGCATGAAAAAAAAGCGAAAGTTGCAAAAAAACGTGCGAGTTTCGCTTCTCAAAAAGTCGACTTTAAAGATTATTTATTTATTCCTGATGAATGGGAATTTGTTGCATATACACTCTATTTTGTAGGTATTCCTTATATTGTAGGTGCATTCTTTTTGTTTTTATTTGTCGCAGGCGGCAGTTGGGATAATTTTCAACTTCTAAACTTGAATGCATTTCCTATTGTTTGGCTTATAGGGTATGAGATAGTAGCAATTTGTCTGTTGATTTGGATTATGATTTTGTATTTGACATATGATACGGAGGATGAATTTTAAACAAAAACAGCTGACTTTTAAAGTTCAACTGCTTTTTTGTAGGCTTTTTCTATAGCTTCTATACAGGAATTACGAACATTTCCCTCTTCTAAAGCTGCATAACCGGCGGCAGTCGTTCCTCCGGGGCTCATTACTCCGTCTTTTAAGAGAGCAGGATGTATCTCTTGTATAAGTGTTCCAAAACCATCAAATAGACCTCTCATGATAGCCATAGCATCATTTCGTTTGAGTCCTTGTTTTACTGCACCGTCGGTTAAAGATTCTGCAATAAGTGCAAGATAGGCAGGGCCACTTCCTGCGAGTGCTGTTGCAATATCTATCTCTTTTTCACTCCCAAGCCATCTTGTTGTACCGATAGCGGAAAAAAGTGTTTGGGCTTCTTCTTTATAAGCGGCATCACCTGTTAAAGTTGTCATAGATTTAGCGACGCTTGCCGCAAGATTTGGCATAGCTCTTACAACTGCGGATGTATTAAAATTATTTTTTAATTTTTCTATGCTTGTTCCGGCTAAAACCGAATAAAGTATTTCTGCTTTGCCTTGAAGTTTTGCTGATACTTCTTCCACATTTGCGGGTTTTACACAGAGTATAACCGTCTTTTGTTCAATACTGTAATTATCAAGAAGAGATTTTTCTACATGTAAACCAAGTTTTTGTTCAAATACATCTAATTTTTCACTATCTCTTCCAACAACTTCTATTTTATAATTCTCTTTTAAACCCTCGGCAATACTGAGTGCCATATTGCCATTTCCGATAAATGTTATAGTTTTCATAAAAGTCCTAAATGTTTTATGGTAGTATAGCATTATTAGAATAAAGAAAAAAAATGGGTAGTGAAATGGAACAATTTTTAAAAGAAGCAAAATCTGCAAGTAGAGTTTTAAATACTTTAAGCGGTAGTGATAAAAATAAGATATTAAGAGAGATGGCAAATGCTTTACGGGCAAATACCATGGATTTAATCGAAGCAAATGCGATAGATATGCTAGAAGGTGAAAAAAATAAACTCTCTTCAGCCTTGATGGATAGACTTTTTTTGGATGAAGAAAGAATCGAGTCTATGGCAAAAGCTATAGAAGATATAGCCGCACTTAAAGAACCTGTAGGTCGTATACTTGAGGGTTGGGTAACCGAAGATGGATTGAAAATAGAAAAAGTGAGTATTCCAATCGGAGTTATCGGTATTATTTACGAGTCTCGTCCCAATGTTACAAGTGATACGGCAGCCCTTTGTTTTAAAAGCTCAAATGTTTGTGTGCTTAAAGGCGGTAAAGAAGCGGAGTTTTCAAACAAGGCAATAGCAAAAGTTTTAAAAGCAGTTTTGGAAAATCACGATTTACCGACCTCGCTTATATCTTTGATTCCCGACAGTTCACGCGAAGGTGTTGCTAAGCTTATTAAAATGGATAAATATGTAGATTTAATTATTCCGCGAGGCGGTGCAGGGCTTATAAAATATGTAAGTGAAAATGCAACGGTAAGTGTTGTCAAACATGACAAAGGACAGTGTCATACTTATATAGATAAAGATGCAAATATTGACAATGCCATAAAAATTGCTGTAAATGCAAAAGTACAAAGACCGGGTGTGTGTAATGCTATGGAAACGTTACTTGTGGACAAAGCTATAGCCAAAGAGACGCTGCCTCTTTTAAAAGAGGCTTTTGATGTGACACATACTGATTTAAAGGGTTGTGCTTCAACGCAGGAAATAATTAATATTGCAAGTGCAACAGATGAAGATTATGATACGGAATATTTGGCAAATATTTTAAATATTAAAGTTGTAGAGGGTGTAGAGGGTGCAATAGAGCATATAGTACGTTTTGGTTCAGGACACTCAGAAGCAATTGTTACCCAAAATATTACAACTGCGGAAGAGTTTTTAAATAATATTGACGCTGCAGCCGTTTATGTCAATGCATCTACACGTTTTACAGACGGAGGAGCCTTTGGATTTGGTGCAGAAGTGGGGATAAGTACCAATAAACTTCACGCAAGAGGACCTATGGGCATAGAGGGACTGACTACATATAAGTATAAAGTTTACGGAAGCGGGCAAATAAGATAATGTTGAGTATAGATGAATTAAAGAGTATAAGTTTTTTTGAAAATTTAGATGAAAAAGAGTTGAAGTTATTACTTTCTATTTCAAGAAAAAGAACTTTTTCTCAGGGAGAAATTCTTTTTTATGAGAAAGACAAAGCCCAGCATTTGACAATGGTGCTTGAAGGTGTTGTGAAAATTTACAAAATTGATTCAAAAAACAATGAGATTGTATTGCATAGATTTAGACCTAAAAGTCTGGTTGCAGAGATGGCGGTATTTGAGGGGATTCCTTATCCCGCCTCTGCTGCATTTGAGAGTGATGGAAGTGTTTTAGAGATAGATTTTGATAAGTTTAGAGAATATTTTTTTAGAAATGAAGATGTTGCCTGCGCTCTGTTTAAATCTTTGACACAAAAGATTAAATATCTTGACAATGTGATAGCATTGAATGTTGTTTTGGACTCTACGGCAAGAGTCGCAAAATATATATGTGAAAATGATGATGCACTCAAGATGAAAAACAATCAACTTGCGCAGTATCTGCATATGACACCGGAGACACTTTCTCGTATACTTAAAAAATTTACAAAATTAGGTTTTGTAGAAAAAGAAGACAGTTCTTATAAAATTGTCAATAAAAAGGCACTTACGATACTTTTTGAATGATATTTGTTATCTTTATTGATATAAATCAACTCTCATGTTGTCTTTCTTGATTACAATCATA
>JAMORM010000241.1 GCA_027063585.1 Sulfurimonas sp.
ACGACAAGCTGCATCTCTCCCTACAATGAGCGACAGAGAAAATTTGCAAAAACATTATTATGAGATGTTGATGACACGTTCAAAAGAGGTGGCAATTTCTTATGTCAGCTCAGAACAAAGCAACGGTTCACGATTTTTAAAACAGCTCGGCATCAAAGAAAACAACCTATACAATGAACTTGATTATGCAGAGATTCTTTTTAAACGCATTAACAAATTGCCAATGCAAGAAAAAGAAATTGTAGAGGATTACAGTTTTAAAAATATAGAACTCTCAGCAACAAGACTCAAAACCTTCCTTACATGTAAACGAAAATATTATTATAAATATATAAAACAACTAAAAAACCATGAAATTCCAAAAGATATGCCCCAAGAGTATGAGATAGGTAATGTCGTTCACAGGGCATTAAAAGAGGTCTATACAAAGCAAAATCACTACACAGACGTACAAAAACTCAAAAGAAACATAGAGAAGGCACTTGATGAATTTTGTGGTGAGAGTGAACTTGATAAGTACCTTGTTGCAATGCAGAAAAAACGTTTGCAGCCTTTTGCAGAGGCTGAGATAAAAAGATTTAAAGAGGGCTGGAGAGTAGTTTCAACGGAAGAGTACAAGAAAATACCTTTTGCAGGACTGACAATAGCAGGTCAAATTGACAGAATAGATAAAAAAGAGAATCTTATAGAAGTGCTTGATTATAAAACAGGCTCCTATGCGCTTTACAACAAAAACAATTTCACGGATGCAACAGATTTTCAGCTTGAATTTTATTATCTTTTAGCCGGAGGTCTGGGCAATGTGCAGAGCTGCGGTTTTTATGATTTAAAAGAGTCGTGCATAGTGCCTGAGTGCTTTTTAGAGGAAAAACTGGAAATTCTCAAGTCGCATATAAAAGATTTATTGAACATAGAGTCGGTAAATTTTGAAAAATGTGAAGAGTTAAAACCTTGTCAGTTTTGTGAATATGCCATTATATGTGGGAGAGACTGATGCCTTTTATAGATAATTTGGCTTATGAAGCGAGTGCGGGCAGCGGAAAGACATTTATGCTTGTGGTGCGTTATCTCTCACTGCTTTTTAAAGGAGCCGAACCTTCGAAGGTATTGGCACTCACTTTTACAAATAAAGCTGCTTCTGAAATGAGTGAGCGTATCGTTGAAACATTAGAAAATTTGAACTCTCGCACAGAACTTGTTGAAATAGCCAAAGAGTGCGGTATGAATGAAGATGCAATTTTGGCACAACGCTCTAAAATTCTAACCGAATTTTTAAATGCGCATACGAAAATTATGACGATTGACAGTTTTTTTACTCAAATACTCAGAAAGTTTTCTTTGTATGCCTCTTTGATGCCGGACTTTACAACTGCAAATGCTCAGCATGAAGTGAAACTAATGTCACGATTTTTAAAAGAGGTGAGTGTTGCCAATAAACGCCCGACGCTGATAAATCTCTCTTTGGAATCGAGTAAAAGAGTCAGTGATATATTTGCCCTGCTTGATGATTTTTATCTCAAAAAAGAGGAGCTTGCACACTTAAAATTTAACAAAAGTTCAAGCAAAGAATTTGAAGAGGAAGCTATGCAGGCGTTACATGTAATGCAAGGTATCATAGCAAACTGCAAAGGAGCCTCTGCTACACTGAAAAAAGCCGTTATTGTAGAGAGTTTTGAAGATCTTAAAGCTAAGACATGGGTCTATAAAGAGAGCTTGAACTACTGGGTATTTAAAAAGTGTTTTACGCCCGAGATGGACACGCAGTTGCAAATCATTCAAAGTGCAGTAAAAGCACATGCAAAGGCGAAGGAGCAGAACTTTTTTTACGCTTTGCATGAACTTGTAGATATTTATAAAAAGGCAAAAAAAGCACTTTATATCGATGAGAGCGAACTCAGTTTTTCTGATGTGACACTGCTGGTGTATGAGATATTAAATCGTCTTGATGAGAGTGAATTTTTATATTTTCGTCTGGACGCAACTATAGAACATATGTTGCTTGATGAGTTTCAAGATACAAGCGTACTGCAGTATAAGATTTTAAAACCGCTGATTCAGGAAATAACCTCAGGTGAGGGTGTCTGCAGTGGGGGAAGTTTTTTCTTTGTGGGGGATGTCAAACAGTCCATTTATCGTTTTCGCGGCGGTGTTTCGGCACTTTTTGGCGAGGTTGTAAAAGAGAACCGTACTGAGGTGAAAAAACTCTTGACGAACTATCGTTCACAAAAAGAGGTAATAGAATTTGTCAACAGTGTCTTTGTCAATAAAATGAAAAACTACACTCCTCAACTTGTTCGAGCTGAAGCACAGGGCGGATACGTAGAAGTAATTGCAAATGATGAGCTTTTAGAAGAACTTGTTACACAGGTACAACGTTTGATTGGACTAGGTGCAGATGTAAATGACATTGCCATTTTATGTGCAACAAACAGCGATGGACAGGCTATAAAAAATACACTTGAGACGCAAAATATAGAGGTGGTCACTGAGACGACCACGAAGCTGATTAATCAAAGAAGTGTCAAGGCTGTTTTGGAGTATTTGAAATATCTCTATTTCAGAGAAGATATTTATAAATATAACTTTTTTGCTTTGATTGAACAAGATGTCAGATCCATTCGATATGTGGATTTTAATGGTATGAAACTTGTTGATATTGTCAAAAAATGTATAGACGAATACAATCTTTTTCATGATGATTTTCATTTGATTCGCTTTGTAAGTGCTGTGTCTAATTACGCAGATATTGAAGCTCTTTTGTTTGAGTATGAACGACTTGATACTTCTGCGGCAGCAGCTGACATCAGTGGAGTACGTGTGTTGACCGTGCATAAATCAAAAGGCTTGGAGTATGAGCATGTTATAGTAATGGACAGACTGAAAAAGGCACCAGTTGCAAGGGATACTATTATTTACAAATATGAGGGTATCAAACTGCAAAATCTTTATCTCAGAACAAAAAACAGAGAGCTCATTGACAATGATTATGCTTATGCTCTTGCAAAAGAGAAAGAACTTATACGAGAAGACAGCTTAAATGCTTTGTATGTTGCTTTTACCAGAGCCAGAGAAAATCTCATTATTATTCAAAAATCAAAAGATTCTACATTTGAACTACTTGATTTACATGTAGGAAGTTTTGGAGCGTTGCACTCTACATGTAAAGCTAAAAGTGTGCCCAAGAAGCATAAAAAACTCTCTTTTGAAAACATTTATTATGGAACGCAGAGTGATTTGTTGGCACAAGAAAGTCAGGAACAAGAAGACCTTCAGGCAATAAATTTTGGAACTGCCCTACATTATACGCTGGAAATGATGCAGGAATTTACGCAAGAAGCACTGCAAAATGCTAAAAATATGATGCTCAACAAGTATGGTTTTTTGCTTGAAGAGTCAGAGATTAATGATATAGTGCAGAGAATAAGCAGGCTTGTTGATTCCCAAGAGTTTTTAAACTTGACTCAGGGAACCTGTTACAGGGAAAAAGCCCTGCGATATAAAAATAATCTTCGTTATCTTGATTTATTGGTTAAAAAAGATGATGGAAAATGGTGTGTGATAGACTATAAGAGTTCACTAAAATATACACAGCATCATCTTAAACAGGTCAGGTACTACATCAAAGCAGTTGAAGAAATTACTGATGAAGTGGTCGAGGGCTATATTTGCTATATTTTAGAAGATAAAAATCAACTTGTAAAGGTACAATAAAAATGAAAACTTTTGTAATTTTATTACTTATTATGGTTTCTTCATCATTTGGTGGGGATTGGGTTAAAAAACCTCAAAGCGTTATAGACGCAAAACATCACCTGCAGTGGGAAGATACTGCATCCATGCAGGAGTTTAATGATATATGGAGATTGGCAAAAGCACGTTGTGAAGGCTTGGTTATTGGTGGTTATGATGACTGGCGGCTTCCAACGAAAAAAGAGCTGGTGCATCTTACAAAATCAAAAGAAGGTAAAACAAAATTTTCTTATTTGCAAGAGGAAGTATTTTGGACTTCAGAGGAAGATAAAAATGATGATATCAATGTTATGATTGTCTTTAGCGGGAACGGATTTGTCTCATCAAGCGATAAATGTGACAGTGCCTACGCTATGTGTGTAAGAGATGATAATTAGTCAAGGAGTCTAGGCTTAGGTTCTGCTATTTCATAGCCTTGTACAAAATCAACGCCCATTTCTTTCACATAATCATAAACCTCTTTTGAGCAGACAAACTCGGCAACAACAGGTATCTCTTTTTGATGCGCATAGTCAAGAATTGTCTTTGCAGTGATTTGTGAGTTTCTGTCTTGGACAATATTTTTGATAAACTGCCCATCTATTTTTATAAAATTTATAGGCAGGTTGTTAAGCTGTGCAAAGTTGGAACAGTCTGCTCCAAAATCATCAATGGCAAGTTTGAAGCCATCTTCATGCAAAACATTGAGAACATCTTGTATATTTCTATTTTTTGCAATGCTGTTATTTTCCAAAATTTCAAATACTATTCGATTTGGCGCAACGTTGCATTGTTTCATAATTTTATGAATAGTTTGAACAAATTTAGGATGCTTCAAGTCGTATTCACTTATATTTACACTAAAAATGTAAGAAGTGGTTTGTGCTTTTTTGCAGGCTTCGTTTAACATTATTTTAAATATTTCAAACATCTGTCCACTGTACAGAGCAGCATCTAAAAAATGAAAAGGAGAGTAGATTTTATTATCATATTCTAAACGTACAAGTGTTTCATACTTTTCTATTTTTCCGGTTTTAAGATTTTGTATCGGCTGAAAGTATGCAAGTATTTTGTTGTGTCTAATAGCCTCACGAATGCGACCTGTCCATATAGAATTTGAGTAAACCGTTCGAACTATTTGTAAATCATCGCTATACTTTCGGGCGCTGTTTTTCCCGTAAAGCCTTGCTTCTTTGAGTGCAAATTCCGCTTTTTGGATGATATTACCCTGTTCGTCCAAAACAGCTCCAAGTGTGGCAGTCAGATGAATCTTGATTCCTTTAACATCAAATTCATGTTTGTATATATCTTCTTTAATAATTGATATACTCTGTTCTTGCGTATAATATGTGTCTGATTGCAGGCAATATAAAGCAAATTTATCTGCTTCAAGGTGAAACACCTCTGCATATTTGGAATATTTTTCAACGAGAAATTTGGCAAATGAGCGTAAAACTTCATTACCAAACTCAAAACCATTATGGTTGTTTATAAGACTAAAATCATCAATATTGATAAGTATCAGTGATTTGTCTCCAATTGTGTCAAGGTTTTCATTGAGTTTCATCCGATTTGGCAGATGGGTAACCTCATTGGTCGTCATTTTTTTATATATTTCGTCTCGTTTGGATTTGATCTCTTTATACTGTTCATACTGTTTCAAGGCGTTTCTGATAATAAGATAAAATTTACCACTTACTATCTCTTCTTTTTCTTTGTAGCTGTTAATATCGTAATGGTCAAAAATTTTATCTGTAGGGATTGGAGTATTTCCACTGTCTATCATGACAATTCTTATGTTAGTATTGTAAAGTACATGTCTAATATACTCAACCAGTTTTAACCCGGCATCGGGAGTCTCCATTGATATGTCAATAAAAGCAATTGCAGCATCGGCATTGTTTTTTAAGAGTTCTTTAGCCTCTTGGGCATTGTGTGCATGGAGAATTTTCACGGGTTTGTTTTGAATAAAGATATTTTGAAGTTCTTTTTCAATGACATTATGCACAGTAATATCATCATCAACCACTAAAATTTCCCAATATTTTTCAGACATCATTACATTTCCTATAACTATATTTAATAGTATAGCCATTGTTTTATTAATTCTATTTTAAATAAAAAAATGGGTGGGGTTGATTTTCATTTATATTTGTGTAATAATAGGCGAAAAAGCTTTTGTGCTGAGAGTAATATTTGTACCGACTTGCAGATTTTTTGCTTCCTGTGAGCTTACCACAACTTCTACGAGTTGCTGTCCTATAGCTACTATAGCTATATAAATGACATCTACTTTTTTTATATCAAGAAGTTCTCCTTCAAAAGAAAATTTTTGACTCCCCTGCGTTTTTAAAAGTATCTCTTTAGGCGAGCCGTCGTTGATGATTTTTCCGTTTTGCAAAACTATGACACGGTTTGCCAGACGGTAAATTTCGCTTGGGTCGTGGCTTACCATAACAGTGGTTGTTCCAAACTCTTTATGCAAGAGGAGCAGTTCATTTTGCAATTTTGTACGCATGGCAGGGTCAAGGGCTGAGAGCGGTTCATCAAGCAGCAGAATTTTCGGTCTTTTCATTAAAGCACGGCAGATGCTTACACGCTGTTTTTGTCCGCCACTGAGCGCGTGAGGGTAGCGTTTTTTCATGCTGCTAAGCTCTGTTATCTCTAAGAGTTGATTTGCCAGTTTTGTATCTTTTGCAACATAAAGTAGGTTCTGCTCGATTGTCATATTGTCAAAGAGGGCATAATCTTGAAAAACGAAGCCGATTTCTCTTTTTTGAGGAGGAAGTGATTTGTCTGCGTGAAGCCACTCTTTTTGTTCAACAGATATTGTACCATCTGCCTTTTCAAGTCCTGCAAGGATGCGAAGTAGTGTGGTTTTTCCACTGCCGCTCTTTCCACTTAGTGCTACAAATTCCCCTTTTTTGATTGCTGCTTGAAAAACTAATTGCATTGCTCCATTTGCACCATGAAGCTCTTTTGTAATGTCTATGTTTATCATAATCCGAACCTTCTTGTTTGGTGTGCATTAAAGATATAAACACTCAGAAGTACGACAAAAGAGATGCCAACCATAACAGCACTGTAAATATGTGCTGAGGTGTAGTCCATTGTCTCAACCATCTCATAGATGGCAACTGAAGCGACTTTGGTTTCTCCGGGAATACTGCCTCCGACCATTAAAACAACACCAAATTCCCCGACAGTATGTGCAAAAGTTATAATGATAGCCGTCATAACAGCGGGCTTCATATTTGGCAAAGCGACCTGAAAGATAGTCTGAATTTTGCTCTTTCCTGCGATGTAGCTTGCTGCTAACATATTTTGATTGATAGATTCAAAACCATTTTGTAGCGGTTGTACCATAAAAGGCAGAGAGTAAAAACAGGAAGCGACAACAAGCCCTGTAAAAGAGAAGACAAGTTTTATACCAAAAGTATCTTCAAAAAAAGCTCCGATGGGGGAGTTATAAGAGAGCGCCCAAAGAATATAAAAACCTAAAACAGAGGGTGGAAGGACTATTGGCAGGGCTGTAACGGCTTCTAAAAACGGCTTTGCGCGTGATTTGCTCTGTGAGAGATACCAGGCAAGCGGGAGCGCAATACAAAAGAGGATAAAAGCTGTCAATGCTGCAAGTTTAAATGAGATAATAAAGGGTTCAAAATCCATTACAAAATCCTTTCTATAGAGAGATCAGTTGACTTGATAAGTGCTGTGACCTTGTCGTTGATTTGCAGTTTGAGTCTTTTTGCAGAATCACTTGTAATTATTGATTCGAACATAACTCCGTTAAAGTGAAGTTGCAAACAACAGAGCAGTTGTCCCATCTCTATTGCGCGAATAGTTGCGTGAATCTGGTTGGAGTAACTCAGTTCTCCTGTAATATTTTTTGCAATGGCAATGGCGGTAGGTTTACATGTCAGTAAAACTTTTGCATCTTTTTTGAGTTTGTCATTGAGGTCGAGACTCATCATTTTAAGAGTGGTATCAGCAGAGGTAAAAGTGATAATATTAAGGTTTTCTACACTCTGGATATTTATGACTTTAGCATGAAAACTGTTCATTTTACAAGATACCCATATTTTACAAAAATTTCTTTTGCATTTTTACTGAGTATGAAATCATAAAATGCTTTGGCTTCTTTGTTTTTATCTGCATGTTTTAAAATAATGATGCCTTGATCGATTGGTGTGTAGAGTTTTGGATCTACCTCTATCCAGTTGAGACCTCTTTTAAATCTTTGCATTTTTGTAGAGTAGAGAGATGATTTTGCAATAAAACCTAAATCTGTTGCCGTTACACTGTAAGCTACCGCTTGTGAAATTGACTCTGCAAAGACAATTTTATTTTTGACTTTTTCATAAAGTTTTGCATTTTTCAGTGCTTTAATGCTTGCTGCTCCATAAGGCGCAGTATTTGGATTGGCTATGGCTATGCGTCTTATTTTTGCATCAGTTACAATGTTAATGCCCTGCGTAAAATCTCTCTTGCGTGCGCTGAATATAGCAAGTGAACCTTGTGCGTAGATAAGGGGTTTTGTGACTCCAAGACCATTGTTGTAAATTGCCTCAGGGTATTTCATATTTGCAGACATTAAAATATCATAAGGTGCACCGTTGTTTATTTGTGCAGCCAGTTTTCCGCTTCCCCCGAGAGTTATCTTTACTTTTGTTTGAGGATTTTTTTTGTTAAACTCGCTCACAAGTTCATTAATGGCATAGCTTACATTTGCCGCAACGGCAACATTTATACTTTTCGCATAAAGAGAAAAGCTTATAAGAAGAAGTGCTGTTATAATTTTTATCATTTTTTTTCCTAAAAGAGGTAATTGAATTCCAAACGGCTGTCAAGTCCGTCACTGTCAACTTTTTTTGTATCTTGATACCCTAAACGTAATCTCCATTGCAGATTTTGAAGCGGATTTTGAACAAAACCTATGTAGTAATAATTTTCATCAAAATAACCTTTCTTCTCATCGGCATCTGTATGTAAAATAGAGGCTTGAATAAAAGTATTTTTGTATATGCCTGTATTGTTTGCATTTCTTACAAGCTCAATACGGTAACTTTTTGTGTTTGCCTGCCAGTTATATCGTGCCATCGAACGAGTGTATCCGGCTGTAGGAAAGCCTCGCCACGGAGTGATAAGGTCGGCTTCATCAAAAATTTTTGAATATCCGAAATTTATTTTGTAGTTTTTGATTTTTAGAACTATTCTGGCTGCAAGCATTTGTGAATCAAGCGAGTTTGGGTTTTTATACCCTGCGAGTGATGATGCTTTTGCATTGTATGCTGCACCGCCAATCTCTCCGGCTTTGTCGTCAAACTGTTTTATATATCTTATTCCTGGTGTTATACTTAAACCATCAAGATTGATTTTATAGTTTAATTCGCCCATTACTTCACTCAGAAGCTCAGGTACATAGTAAAAAGAGAGATCTGCTTTGAAATTTTTAATAGAAGTGTTATGCAAATCTCCCGTTATAAGTGGAGCATCTGTGGAAACACCGGCTGCTTTAAGTGCTGTGTATGTCAAACCTTTATGCATAGCAGAATCATCATTTTCGCTCCACTCGGGATGCAGTGACGAGGTGGAGTTTGCATCTCCATACATTAGAACAGAGTGTGATGTCGTGTGATCACGCAATTTTTGTTTTGCTAAGTAAGCAAGTTTTATTTTTGTAGATGGCAGTGAAATATTTTCTAAAACTACACCGTCAAAGGTATTTGGTATCATTTTAGTATCATTACTTTTTGTATAAAAAGTTTCAACAAGCTGGCGACCTAAAGTAATTTTTGTATTTTCTAAGCCATTATAGTCAATGTATGCCTGCCCAAGCACTGCCATATTTTTGCTTCGGGTATTTACAAAGTGAAATCTGCTGAATGTGTCTTTTCCTTTGCCCAAAGTGGTTACAGGGTACTTTGAATCATTAAAAAAGGCATGGGAGTAGTAAAGTCCTACGCCAAAAGAGAGAGCATTAAAACGAGCACTTTTATAAACCAAAGAGCCGCCTAATCCGCTGATGAGATAATCTTTATGTGTTGCACTCTCTTTTTCCCATTTGTATGAGAAAGTATTTGAGCGTAGTCGTCCAAAAAACTCTCCGTTTGAAAACATTTTACTTAAACTCTCTACGTTTTTTTGCTTTTTATATACAAGTTGATTATTTGTCTTTATTGCCTGTTTGGGTGTGTTGGCTATAAGTAATGGTGTACACAAAACAAAAGCCAGAGGTATAAAAGAGTATTTACGATACATAGTTTGGTGACTCCTTGAAAATTTGTTGTACCGTAGTATAATTAAATATATAACGAAAAATCAAGCGATATCGTTATATTTTTAAATATATAACGATATGTTACGATTTGTAAAGTTAGGTACCTCTAAAGAGCCAATATGGCATTTGATGGTTTAAAAGAAGCCCAAACGGTATCACCTTCTTGCAGTGACAACGCTTGAAAAGATTTTAAGCTTAAAGAAGCTGTTAAACTGTTTCCGCCTGATGTAAGAAGATCAACTTCTGCATTGTTTGAGTCTGTAGTAATATTTGTAAGTGTACAGGTTATATTGTTGTTATGTTCTGCTTTGGAACTTTTTGATATTTTTATCCATGATGATTTTAATAAAATGAAAAGTTTTGTTGCATTCGTAATTTGCATCTCATCTAAACTGCGACGTGTTATGAAAACTTCTACATCTTCTCCTCCGGATAGGTTTAGCGTGATATTTGCACCCAATTTGCTTGCATCAATATTTTTTACACTTCCAAGCAGTTGATTTCTTGCGCTGGTTCGAAAAGTCATTTTTTTTGAAAAACTTTCAAGTGATTCTATGTCATTAGTAATATTATTAATGGAATCCCAAAAATGTTTTTGCATTTTTTCAAGCTGTTTGTACAGTGCAATTGTAGTATGCCCTTGCTCTGTAAGTACTGTGCCTCCTCCGCCTTTTCCTCCGCTTTCTCTTTTGACAATGGGAGATTCTGATAAATTATTCATTTCATTAATAGCATCCCAAGCTGCTTTGTAGCTCATTTTCATTGCTTTGGCTGCTGCACTGATGGAACCATATTCATCTATTTTTTCTAAAAGTTCAATACGCCCTTTGCCAAAAAAGCCATGTTTGTCATTCTCAAACCATATATTACTTTTTATATTCATGCTATAATTTTAACCTCGTAAAAATGTAAGTTTCACATTCTATCATAAAACAAAAACAAGAGAAAAAGCAAACTTATAAATGACTTAAATTCAGCTATTTATAAGATTATACGGCTATACTTCCATCAAATAAAATTACTTGAAGGGTTCGAGAATGAAATTTACAAAAATTGCAACTCCTGAACAAATCGATCAAAAATGGGTTTTGATTGATGCTGAGGGTAAAACATTTGGTCGTATGATCACTGAAGTAGCTACTATACTTCGTGGTAAGAACAAAGCATGTTTTACTCCTAATATCGACTGTGGTGACTATGTAGTTATCATCAATGCTTCTAAGGCAAAATTTAACGGTCTTGGAAAAATAGCAAATAAAGAATATTTTTCACACTCTGGTTACTTTGGTAGTACGAAAAGTGTTAAAATGACTGAGCTTTTAGAAAAAAATCCTGAGAAACTATACAAACTAGCGACTCGCGGTATGCTTCCTAAAACTAAGCTTGGTGCTAAAATGCTTAAAAAATTAAAAATTTATGCAGGTGCTGAACATCCTCACACTGCACAAATTGCTAAATAAGGACTGATTATATGGCAAAGAAAATATATGCAACAGGTCGTCGTAAAGCGTCTATAGCAAAAGTATGGTTAACTCCAGGAAGTGGTAAAATTACTATCAACGGTCTTTCATTAGACGCATGGTTAGGTGGGCTTGAAGCGAAAAAACTTCGTGTAAAACAACCACTTGTAATCACTAAACAAGATGCAAATGTTGACATTGTAGCTACTACTCTAGGTGGTGGTTTCGGTGGTCAGGCAGATGCACTTCGTCACGGTATTTCTCGTGCACTAGTGACGTTTAATCCAGAATTAAAAGCACTTCTCAAACCTGAGGGTATGATGACTCGTGATTCACGTGTTGTTGAACGTAAGAAACCAGGTAAGCGTAAAGCTCGTCGTTCTCGTCAATTCTCTAAACGTTAATCGTTTACTCCTTTTTATCAATGCTTTTGCATTGGTAAAAGTTTTTTTTCCATTCTTCTTTTTTACTCCATCAAAATAAATTAATTCTATTACTATATAATGTCTGTATCTTATCCAGCAGGTATTTTTATATGAAAAAAACAACACTTATTGCATCTATACTAATTATTCTTCTTATTATTTTCGCTCCATTGATTGGAAATACTTTTATGCAAAAACTCATAGATGAAAATGTGGAAGTATTGGAATCAAACGGCTTAGTGCTCAAACGTGTTACAGATGATAGCAGTTATCTCAACACAAAAAAGCATTTTGAATTTGTTTTACAAAACGCTGATGCCTTTACAAATTATGTAAGTGCATATACAAAAACAAAAATGCCTTCTTATGTGAAAAAAATATTGAGCGGTGCAACTATAGCGGTCGATGCCCAGTACAGCAATATCCCTTTTTCAAAAGCAATTACTTTGCAGATATATATGCTGCGTCTCTCAAGTGCATTGATGCAGGAAATGCAAAAGAATGATCCGGATGCGTACAAACATTTTGTGCATTTTCTTGCCTCAAAAGGGATTCTTTATCATATAGAATACAATTTAGTAAGTGAAGACTTTAACGGCTATGTGAAAGATATAGATGATACTTACATGTTTAAAGACGGTGCAAAACTTGTGATGCAACTACAAGGTGCGCATTTTAGAGGACATGGAGATATACTCTCTCCTCAACGTTTGTCATTTACTTTAAAGAAAATGAAATTTGATGCGAATGACGGCATGAATATTTTTTCAGTAGATATCAATACTTTACGAAGTAGCAGTGATTTTGAGTCATATTCAAAATATACAAGCAATACAAAAGTTTTTTCTATAAATCTTCTGCTTAAAAGTCCTCAAGACGATATAAAAATACGTCTTGATAAACTGGATGTGTCTTCTGCATCTACTGTAAAAAATGAAAAGGTATCTTTGCATTCAAATAGTTTTATAGAGAGTGTAGTATTTCACTCTAAAAAGATAGATTTTTCACTGCAAACGCTCAACAGTGATATATCTTTCAATGCACTCGACAGACAAAGTTATGAAAATTTTTCCGAGTTATTGGCACAATCAAAAACAATGAATAAAGCAGCATTGCAGCAAAAAATGCAAAAAAGTCTGCTTACACTGCTTTCACATGGGTTACATGTAAAGGTGTCAAATATATCGCTGCAAAATATTACTGTTAATAAAGTAGAAGAACTCGGCAGTATGAAAATTCAAAGTGATTTAAAAGTCAAAGCAAACAAAGACCTCGCAGCGAAAGGAAAAGTTGATCTTATGCTTTTGCTTTCAAGTATAGAGATGGATATGAACATAAAACTGGCAAAAGCACTCTATTTGAAACTTATCGAAGATTCTCCTATGGCGCCTACGATTGTCTCTTATGCAAAAAAAGATGCCGATTTTGTTTATTTTGACATACATTTTGAAGATACAAAACTTATAATAAATGATAAAATAGTACAATAATGATGCGCCTGTTTGTCTTTCTTTTTTTCTATTTGTCTTTACATGTAAATGCTACGACGCTGCATCTTGCTACGTCTTCAAATCCGGCAAGGCTCAACCCGATTTTAGCAACGGACTCTTCTTCTGCAGAGATTACAGGATTTTTATTTAACGGGCTTGTAAAGTACGACAAAGACTCCAAAGAGATTATAGGCGATTTGGCAAAAAAGTTTTATTTTAAAAACAACAAAACACTTGTGTTTGAACTCAAGCAAAATGTTTTATGGCATGACGGGAAAAAATTCACTGCAAACGATGTGCTTTTTACCTATAAAACACTCATATCAGACAAAATAGCTTCACCTTACAGTTCTGATTTTCGATTTGTTAAAAATGTGAAAATAATCAATGACTATAAACTTGAGGTTACATATAAAAAGCCTTACTTTAAAGCTTTAGAGACATGGATGATGGGCATACTGCCTGAACATATTTTAAAAAATGAAAAAAATCTGATGAATGCTTCATTTAATACCCACCCGACAGGTACGGGAGCCTATAAACTCAAACAGCTGGAGTATTCTAAAAATATAGAGCTTGCCGCTTTTGATAAATACTTTGAGGGCAGAGCAAAAATAGACACCATCTCTTTTCATGTAATTCCTGATGCAATGACACGATTTTTAATGCTTCAATCAGGGCAACTTGATGTGGGAAGTGTGGAACCTTTTGTGTATGAGAGGCAGCTTAAAAAAGAGTTTTTTGATACTTTCAATATATATGAAAAAATTAGCCTCTCTTATACTTACCTTGGCTTTAATCTGCGAAAGAAAAAATTTCAAAATCCAAAAGTAAGACGTGCCCTCTCTTTGGCAATTAACAGACAGGAGCTCATTGATATACTTTTTTTAAAACATGCAAAAGTCTGCACGGGTCCTTTTTTACCCGGAACACTTGCTTTTAATCCAGATGTAAAAGCACCGAAACAAAATATACAAAAGGCAAAAAGACTTTTAAAAGAAGCAGGCTATGATGAAAAACATCCTTTTAGTTTTGAAATAGCCACTTCAAATGCGAGTTCCATCCGTCCTTATGCAGCAGAAATCCTGCAGTACCAGTTAAAAAAAGTAGGAGTAGTTGTGAAACTGCGCGTAATGGAGTGGCAGGCATTTTTAAATATGGTGGTTTTCCCGCATAAATTTGACACAGTGCTT
>JAMORM010000242.1 GCA_027063585.1 Sulfurimonas sp.
GATAACTTTTCTCTTCATGATCGGTAAAACTCCACTCATTAAATTCATAATCTTCTTCATCTTTTTTAAAAGCAGTAAAAGGCTTTCCTATATCATGAAGAAGTCCTGCTGCAAAAAATTTAAACTCCCCTGCTTTCAGCGCACTATAGGTAACACGCAATGTATGCAAAAGTACTCCGTGCTGATGCCACTTGTTTTGTGTAAAAAAGAGAGAATCTAAAAAAGGATATGAAAATATTTTATTGTTTGTTGTATTCATAGATATTCCTTCGCCATAGGATGACAAACTTCTACAGTATCTTTTAAATCCTGTTTTTGAATATGGGTATATATTTGTGTTGTAAGTAATGAGGCATGTCCTAGAAGTTCCTGAACCACACGTAAATCAGCTCCGCCCCGAATCAGTGAAGTCGCATACGAATGACGCAAGACATGGGGAGAAACTCCAAGGTACTTTTGCGTTATTTTATAAGCAGATATGCGGCTGAGTTTCCCTCCCTGATAATTACACCAGACATATTCTTTATGCATCCCACTTTCTGACATATAATCATCTATTGCTCTTTTTGCAATTTTTGCCAAGGGCACTATTCTCTCTTTTTCTCCCTTTGCATGCCTTACATGTAACCAACCCTCTTCGATATCACCCAGCATAAGTTCCAAACATTCACTTATTCGAGTACCGCTCGCATATAAAAAAAGTATAAGAGCATAATCACGTTTTCCTATCCATGTGGTTACGTCTATTGATTGTAGTCCTTTTAAAATCTCTTCATATGATAAAAATTTTGGAAGAAGTTTTGGTATCTTTGCAAATTTCAATTTTGTCTTTTCACTACTAAAATGCTGTTTATAACAAAATTCAAAAAAAGCATTTACCGATGAGAGTTTTCTGTTGAGTGTACGTTTATTTTTATATGAAAACAAAACACTCATAAGTTTTTGCGTATCAAGCAAAATAAGGGGTTTGTGTAGAGTTTCTTCCAGTGAACATAAATCACTTTTATACGCTTCTACACTTTTTTTACTTAAAGCTCTTGTTACAGTTATGTACTCTAAAAAAGCTTCTAATTCATTGGACATTTATTTTATAAGAATTTTCTCATTATCAACATAAAAAGCTTTATCTCCGACAAAGACAAGCCCGTCATCCAGATCTACTTCATGTATAGTATAGTCAAAAGTTTTCTTATTTACAATTATCATATACCCTTCTTTTTCCAAAATATATAAATTATCGCCGTCACTAATCATTCCCAAAAAGTGTGCAAAAGGAAACTTTATCTTGGAGTCAACCTGTAAAGAAGGTGTTAAAGAGATGACTTCACCCTGTTTTGTAGTTATATAGATATTTTTTTCATCATGGACAATATTGCGCATCTCAAATTTAGCACGTACTTCTTTTTGTGAAAGTGCCAAAATTTTAGAGTCGCTCGCCGCAAGAATTTTATCACCTATAATAGCAAAATAGATAATATTGTTAAAATAATCATCAGATGAGACAATAACGGTTCTCAATCTTTTTTTCAACTTTGAATTGACAATAATAATTTTACCGTCAAGCGTTGAAAAAATAACTAAATCATTCATAAAATACGGCTGCACTATTCTAATATCGTTTGCAAGTGCCTTACCTCCCTGCTCTTTAAAAAGCAGTTCTTTTGAAGATATATCATATAAAGCCATTTCATTATTAGCAAATAAAACTGCCAAAATATTATCGCTAATACCTGCAGTCGCTATAGTTCTTTTAAGTGCAAAATGTTTTGTAAGTTTAGGTGTTTTTATTGATGTAATAGTTAAATTTCCGTCAATTGTAGCAGACAAAACCCAACCGTCGCTCTCTCCGAGCACTCTTTGATGTTCACTATCTATCGTAATACTTACATCACCGTCCTTCTCTAAAACCCTACCATTATCTAAAAGTGCTGCATTTGATGAAATATCAACTATCTCATCCTCAAGATCTGCATACTTGTTCCAGTCATTAGAAACATTTTTAGGTTCAAAAACTTCTTTTGTACTACAAGCACTGAACAATAAAACAATGACTGATGCAAAAAATATATATGTTTTCAAAATTTACTTTACTCCATAATGCATTAAAGCACGAGAAACCTGTGCCAATGGAGAACTAGTACTAATCATGCTTAATTTGGAGTGTGCTTCATCCAGTTTATTTTCTTTCATTAAGATAATTGCAACTTGAACCTGTGCTAAATCTCTATAAATAGCATTTTGTTTTTCACTGTAATTTTCAAGTTTATTTAAGTCCTGCAAGTTTTGCGCAGCTTCATAACTTGATAAGTCATTTATAAACAAAGCTTTTGAACTTTGAAGTTTTTCCAACTCATTTACATTTTTTGCAACAACTGCCTGAGAGTAAATCCATACATCATGTAAAGCAGGACTCAAAGAGGCCAATGTAGTCAATGTTGCCTTATCC
>JAMORM010000243.1 GCA_027063585.1 Sulfurimonas sp.
AGGGCGCATTGCTACTTTTACGGCTACTTCGATTTTATCATCACTTTTATCAAATTTAGAAATAGTCGGCTCACCAATTAATGATGCATTGTCAATATCCAACTCTTGTAAACCTTTTGCAAGTACTTCACGAAGTGCTTCAGCTTCAGCATCTTCGACAAGTTTCTGACCATACTGTTTTTTAATAATGGCAACAGGTACTTTTCCTTTACGAAAACCTTGAACATTAGCAGTTTTAGAGAGTTGTTTTGCAATTTTTTCTATATTTGCATTCACCTCATCCTTAGAGATTGTAGCTTCAATTTCAGCATTTGCACCATTGATTTTATTTGATTTGATTTCCATCAATTTCCTTTTGTTTGTATTATATACACTATTATTTTAAGCAATCATACCAAAAATGTACTTTTTTTGCGATTAATTTTTACATAAATTTGGTTTGAAATTTAAAATAAGTATCCATAAAACGGCAAAATCTATCATTACATCGGCAAAATTAAAAACGGCAAAATTAAATCCGCAATGCCAATAGACCATATCAACAACCCCGCCATGAATAAATCTGTCGTAAATATTTGAAAAAGCACCGCCCAAAAGTATACCTCCGGGCAGGGCATAACATATTTTTTTAAGATACAGTATATAAACAAAAACACCACTCACAAGAAGAAGTTGAATGTACTTTAAATACTCATCTAAAAAAGCAAACATTGAAAAAGCAACACCTTTATTATAAACAAGAATCAAATCTATACAATCTGTATAATAACGAAAACCCTCTACAAACAAAGTTTTGATATTTTGATCAATTATAAACACGCCTGCCAGACTAAAAAGTAAAATGGCAGACAAGCGTAGCATTTTATTATTATTCATTCAAAGCTTTGGTAAAAAAATCTACCATTTCATCCATTTTTTCATTCATAATCTCTCGCTCTTTACACTCTAAAAGAACTCTCAATTTGTTCTCTGTACCTGAGTAGCGAATTAAATGACGGATGCCCTCATCTTCTAAAACCTTGAGCTTTTCATCGAGTGAAGTGATTTCACTCAAAGGCTTTTTTGTCTTTACATGTAAGTTCACTAACTTCTGTGGATACAAAGGGAATGGACGTAAAAGCTCTGATGCCGCTTTTTTCTTATCAATGAGCAATGCAAGCACCTGAAGTGCAGCCACAAGCCCGTCACCCGTTTTTGCATAATCATTTATAATAATATGCCCACTCTGCTCGCCACCAAAGTTAATGCCCTGCTTTTTCATAATCTCCAAAACATGTTTATCGCCGACATCTGAACGATAGAGTTTCAATTTATGCTCTGACATATAATCTTCAAGCCCCTGATTGCTCATAACGGTTGTAACAATGCCTCCGCCTTTGAGTTTGCTCTGTTCATGCAGATGCACGCCAAGTGCACCCAAAAGCTGGTCACCATCTACAACTTCACCTTTTTCGTCCACAACAACAAGTCTATCTGCATCACCATCAAGTGCAATCCCTAAATCTGCTCTATACTTTACGACACAATTACATAAATCTTTTGTATGCAGAGCACCACAATCTTCATTAATGTTAAAACCGTTTGGTTTATCATGGAGCACAATCACCTCAGCGCCTAATTCTTCTAAAACGGTTGGACCGACTTTATAAGCAGCTCCATTTGCCGCATCAAGCACTATTCGCATTCCTTGTAGTGTCATATGTACAGGAAAAGAATTTTTCAATTGCACTATGTAGCGCCCTATCACATCATCAATACGCTTTGCTTTTCCAATTGCCTTGCCTGTGACCTGAGATTTCTCAAGAAGTGCATCATTAAAATATATATTTTCTATCTCTTGTTCTATTTCACTTGAAAACTTATCTCCATGTCCATTAAAAAACTTGATACCATTATCTTCATAAGAGTTATGTGAAGCAGAAATCATAATTCCTGCATCACATCGCATATTTTCTGTTATGTATGCAATAGCAGGCGTAGGCATAGGTCCCACTTCAATCACATCATACCCTATAGCCGTCAAACCACTCACAATCGCATTTTCAATCATATAACCGCTTCGTCGCGTATCTTTACCTACAAGTATTCTATTGGTCACTGCCGATGATTTCAAATATATCCCTGCAGCCATAGCCACTTTCATAGCAACAGGAGCACTTAAAAAAGAACCTGCTTCACCTCTTACACCATCTGTTCCAAATAGTTTCATATACTCTATTCCCCCCGCTTTTCTCACAAAATATTATAATTTCAGGGCTGTAGTTTACATAAAGAGATGAAGGAAGAGACTCAGACCAACGGGAAGATTTGCTCTCTTCTTTTAGCTCTTTATGTAAACGGTAACCAAGACTTTGTGCATTTTACCACCCTTTAACTTAATTTTAATTATTTTTAAGGTAATATTTCGCACTTAAATTCCAAAAAGGACTCA
>JAMORM010000244.1 GCA_027063585.1 Sulfurimonas sp.
AAAAAAAATCCGGTGTTTCTTCTGCAAGAAATTTAGGAATTAAAAAAGCAAAAAATGAATGGATAGCATTTTTGGACTCAGACGATGAGTGGCATTTGCACAAACTTCAAGAACAGGCAGCATTTCATAAACACAATCCAAATATTTTGATGAGTTATACCGATGAGCAGTGGATTCGTGAAGGAAAAGATGTAAAAATTCCTAAAAAATTTCAAAAAATAGGAAAAAATGCTTTTTTAGAAAATATATCTTATTGCAATATTGCCCCTTCTTCTGTTGTACTACACAGAAGTTTGTTTGATGCAGTGGGGTTTTTTGATGAGCGATTGGAGGTTTGTGAAGATTATGATTTATGGCTGAGAATTGCACTTGACTTTGAAATAGCACTTGTAAATAAAAAACTCATAAAAAAGTATGCCGGACATGATGACCAATTGAGTTATAAACATTGGGGAATGGACAGGTTCAGGGTTGTTGCTTTAGAGAAATTTTTAGATACTGAGTATGAGCATTTGGTGTTAGAAACTTTGATACAAAAATATATGCTATTGCTAAAAGGTGCTATAAAATATGATAAAATAGCAGATATTGAAATCTATGAAAGAAAATTGAAGTTTTTAAGCCTAATAGGCAAGGTTAAAACCTTGCTTCCGAAGATCAAGAAATGTGACTTAGAAAAAAACTAAAGGGCTTTTCGGAACCCAGACTTTAGTCTGGGCTGTGCGTCTTTGAAGCCTAAAGAGAAATATTTCAAAAAAACAAGGATTAATTTGACTACAGAAAATAAAAAAACACTTTTTTATATACTCATTGCATTTGCTTTTTCAGTGGCAATGCGCTTAATTTGGGTCTATCATTTTGGTGATTATGCACCGTTTCACTTTAACGGTCAATTTATGATAAACACCAATGACGGTTATTTCTGGGCAGAGGGTGCTCGTGATTTACTCTCAGGAAGCGCAACAAACCAAGATGCAAAAGAGTTTTATGATAAATTTCATCAGTTTAATGACCTCTCTCCTGTTTCAACTGCAGCTGCACAATTGACAGCTCTTTTTGCAAAAATATTGCCATTTTCTTTTGAAAGCATTATTTTTTATATGCCTGTTTTTCTTAGCTCTTTGGTGGTTATTCCTATTATTCTAATTGCCCGTATTTTGAAAAACTTAGATATGGGACTTATTGCGGCACTTTTGACATCTATTGCCTGGAGTTATTATAATCGTACCATGGCTGGATATTATGATACAGATATGTTAAACATTGTTTTACCTATGTTTTTACTTTGGTCTATTGTATGGGCTGTAAAAACAAATAAAGATATTTATTTGCTTTTAACTGCTTTAGATATTCTGGTCTACAGATGGTGGTATCCACAATCCTACTCTTTGGAATTTTCATTTTTTGGTCTGATTTTGGCTTATGCACTTGTTTTTGACAGGAAAAATCTTTATAACTATAAATTACTCGCCATTATGATGTTTGCGATGATGAATACAGACGGCTTTATTCGTCTGGGTTTCGTTTTGGCAGCTTTTTATACATTTAAACAAGCAAAATATGATAAATACATCTATTATATTTTAGGACTTTCCGTAGTTGGCTTTTTTGCTACGGGAGGCTTTGATCCTATCTGGGGACAGCTAAAAGGTTATGTGTTTAGAGACAGTGTGAGCAGCACTCAAAAGGGCTTAGGACTCCACTTTTTTACAGTCATGCAAACTATCCGAGAAGCGGGTCATATTCCTTTTGAGACATTTGCAAACCGTATAAGCGGGCATGTTGTTACTTTTGTATTCTCCATAATTGGTTATATTTATCTGAGCTATAAACACAAAATTATGCTCTTTGCTCTGCCTCTTCTCGGGCTTGGATTTTTAGCGAGTGTGGGCGGTCTTCGTTTTACCATTTATGCCGTACCTGTACTTGCTTTTGGTGTTGCGTTTTTAATAACAGAAATCTCTTCACAACTGCCAACAACGAAAATGAAGTATCTCAGCATGACAGCTTTAACACTGCTGATACTACTGCCAAACTACAAACATATAGAGGCATATAAAGTACCAACGGTTTTTAATGCCAATGAAGTAAAAGTTTTAGATAAACTGGGCAAAAAAGCAAGTCGGGAAGATTATGTAATCTCCTGGTGGGATTATGGGTATCCTATTCGTTACTATGCAGATGTAAAAACTTTGGCAGACGGTGGAAAACACAGTGGAAGTGTAAACTTTCCGGTAAGTTTTATGCTGACACATACACAGGAAGAAGCTGCAAAAATGGCAAGGCTTGATGTGGAGTATACAGAGAAGACTTTTGAGTATAAAAAAACACATAAAAAAGAGATAGAAGATAAAAATTTGACTATTTTTTCAAATATTGAACAGATGACAAAAGAGTATGGATATAGTA
>JAMORM010000245.1 GCA_027063585.1 Sulfurimonas sp.
GATTTTGGAGCAACTGCGCTCTCAAGTATTAAAGCAACTGTAGATGTTCGTTTAAGTTCACCTGTACTTGATGGTTTACCGGATGCATCGCATAAGGTTGCAAAAGTCATGCAGGATGTTAGCGGATTGACATCTGTGAGTACAAGCTGGGACAAAGATTTTATGGAAGTGGAGTTAGATATTGATGAAAACAAAGCGCTTAGTTATGGGGTAACACCGTATCAAATTGCTATGCAAATTCCTGTAAAAGGGCAAATTATCGGATTAAATGCCAATTTAGAGTCCATGAATACACAATATGTCAGACTTTACCTTAAAGGAAAATTTTCTCAAAATATTGAAACGCTGAAACTTTTACCAATCACAACACCATCAGGCGAAATTCCGCTTGAAGCACTTGCAAAACTCAAGCGTCATATGACTTTTGCAAAAATAGAACGTGATAAGATGCTCTACAGTATAGATGTAAACGGATACCGGGCAAAAAGGCCTGTAACACACTTAACAGATGATACGATAGCTGCACTCAAAAATGCAGAAATAAAAGATATACAGATGGATCAAACAGGAGATATTGCACAAATTCATGACAGTTTTGCACGAATGTTAAAAGCTATAGGTCTTGGTGTTATTATTTTACTGATGACACTGATAGCGATTTACAAGTCCGTGCGCATGGCATTTATTATGATTTTGGTATTGCCGCTTTCGCTTATCGGTGCTGCATGGGGAATGCTCTTATTTGGAAAACCAAGCTGTATGCCGAGTTTGTTAGGAATTTTACTGCTGTTTGGTATAATTATTAAAAATGCTGTTTTACTTATTGATTTTTATCAGTCCTACAGAGAAAAAGGTGAATCTCCGTTTGAAAGTGCGCAAGAAGCGGTTCGTGTTCGTTTTCGCCCTGTTATGATGACAGCGTTTGGAACAATTGCAGGGATGATTCCTATTGCGTTAGAGCAGGCTGTAGGACTTGAGAGATTAAGCCCGCTTGCAGATGTAGCAATCGGTGGACTTTTAATAGGGACACTGTTAACCCTTATATATGTACCGATGTATGCCTATATATTTGACAAAGACAATAAAAAAGCATAAAGGAAAAAATATGCAAGAAACCGCCTGCCATACAATGAAAGAGGGTGAGATTTTAAATGAATCTCATCCCCAATATCCGCTTTATGAGGGTATTTTATACGGTGATAAAGTGAGTACGGAAAAGTTTTCAAAACGATTGAGCTGTTCCATAAAACATCTGCCTATACGCTTGAGATTTCATTTTGAATATAATACACTTAAGGCGATAGAAAAGGGAGTAACAAAAGATCCGACACTTGTACTGAACGGTAAAATATTTCTTGAAGGATTGGTACAGGCAGAAGATATTACAAAAGCATTTGAAAAATTAATATAATTAGTTATATAATGAGTTCATGTAAAAAAATGAAGGAGTATTATAATGGTAGAATTTTTAAAAAAAGCAATGGATTGGGTTTTAGAAAAAGAAGCAGAAGCTGCAAAACAGTGTTATGTAAACCCTAAAGATGTTGAAAAACAGATTAAAATTTTAGAAGAAAAAAGAACGCAGCTTCGTAAAAAATTTGAAGAAGAAGATGCAGAATTTGGACATGTCTTAAGTCGTTTATCACTTATTAAAGCAAATGCAGAAAAATGTACAACAAAATAGTATGCAAAATATTATAGAAGCGATACTTTTCGGATTTAGTGAAATACTTAATTATAAAACGATGAAGCGTGCCTTGGCAATCGGTGCTATCGTTACGATTGTATGGTCGTTTATCGGCTATATGGTTTGGGATGAACTTGTCTCTTTTGCCGCATATTTTATTGATTTGGTACCTTTTTCTATGCTTCGTTCTAACGGTGCATGGATTCTCTCTTCGTTTTTATGGTTTTCTCTTGTATTGGTAACTTTTGCTTTGGTTTTAGCATTTTTCGGTAATATGATTTTAGAGAGAGTTTCCAAAGAAAAATATAGTTCGTTCTCTTTGCTTATAGTTTTTGCAAGTGCCGTTTTCTGGGCTTTAGTATGGTTTTATAATGGCTCTTATATTCATACGCAGTTTTTAAGACTGTTGAACTGGCTGCCGTTTGAGACCGTGCAGGCAAGTTTGGCGTATTTGTTGGGTCTTTATTTTATTTACAGTGCCATCATTGTGACGATGCTACTTGTGACGAGTTTTTTCAGCGAAACACTGCTTGAGGATATTCGAGATAAAAATTTCCCTTATGAACCCTTTTTAGAAGAAGATGAAGTGAAAGTCAGTAAAAACAGAGTGCTTGATATACTTATTTATGCAGTTGTGTCCATTGTTGCATTTCCTCTGCTTTTTATTCCTATTTTAAATTTTGTTCTT
>JAMORM010000246.1 GCA_027063585.1 Sulfurimonas sp.
CATGACGGAAATTATTATATCGACAATGAGGGCTTGGCAGAGCTTGAAGCCAATGGACAAATTCTTCTAAAATATACAGATGCAAACGGCGAAATCAAAAATCCTAATGGCAGTGTTGCAAGCATCGCAGGTGTTTGTAATAAAGAAAAAAACATATTTGGTCTTATGCCACATCCAGAGCGTGCTATGGAATCACTTTTAGGAAGTGATGACGGTATAAAAATGCTTCAAGGTTTTTTAGCATCGTGATAAAAACACTTTTACTTACTCTTATTTTCATCTCATCACTTTTTGCCAATAAAGTGATTTATCTCAGCTATGATGAAATTCCACAAAGAGTAATTAAAGGAGAAATCTTTCCTGTCACTTATAAAACATTATCAACAGTAAAGAAATTTGATGATGTTTTGTATGAATTTTCTAACCAAAAAAATTTACAAATACTTGATGAAGCACCTCAAAGAGTGCGAAAAGGAAAGTATTATTATGATACTTTTCATATGCAAGCAACAAAAAAAAATGCTAGATTACCTGATGTAGAAGCATTTTTAATGGCACCGCATGACTATAATAGCACAAAACTCAAAGGCTCAAAACTCAATGTCATTACACTCAATCCAAGTAAAAAATTTTCAAATATTATCGCAAATAATTTTTCAATCCTAGAGTATAAAACTACCGTATATGACAACACGCACAATATTGTTATTTTTGTAGCTTCCGCACAAAACTGTGATATTGAAAAAATACATTTTAACGATGTTTACAAACAAGGTACAGAATCAGAATCGGGCACGTATGATGATGTAAAAATAACTTATTTTCTTGTTATTGATAAAACAATAGAAAATTTTTCTTTTTCATACTTTAATTTATTGAAAAATGATTATATACAGGTAACTATTCCCATTATAGTTAATGATGACAGTGTTACCACCCAAAGTGATTTACGTCCGCGAGATCAGTCACATGACACAATAAAAATGTATATAGCCGCTGCTGTTGCTTTTGTAGGCTTTCTTTTAATACTTATACGACGAAGATATCTCTATTTAGTTTTAATTATCATCCCACTGATATACATTATATATCTGGCTATACCGCAAAAAAAAATATGTATAAAAGAAGGGGCACAGATTTATCTGCTGCCTGTAAAGAATTCAACTATTTTTGAAACAACACATACACAATATCATCTAACAAAAGAAGGTCAAGTGCAAAACTTTATAAAAGTAAAATTAACAAATAATAAAATAGGCTGGGTAAAACATGAAGATACTTGCTCATATTAGCTGGGCTTATGCCACGTTTATAATATTTACCGGGCTTACTTTTTCCATAATCATGTACCCCGTTTTACCCCGACCATATGCCAGAAAAATTTCAGCATGGTTTATAAGACTGAGTACATTTTTTACTACTACAATCGAAGGGAATGAAGACCCTGATGCACAAATGTTTTTAGTAAACCATCAAAGTGATTTAGATATTTGCGTTATAGAAACTATCACAAAAAAAGACATTACCTGGGTTGCCAAAAAATCTCTCTTTGAAGTACCGTTTTTCGGACTTGCAATGAGTATGCCAGAAGATATTGGAATAGAAAGAGAAAGCAAGACATCTTTAATTAAGCTTCTTCGTGCGGCAAAAGACAGACTTAAGAAAAAAAGGGTCATAACAATGTTTCCAGAGGGTACTCGCTCTCGAGGTGCAAAAATGTTACCATTTAAATCAGGGGCAAAGGTTATAGCTGATCAGTATAAGCTCAAGGTACAACCTATTGTCCTTATAGAGACTGCCAAATGTTATGATATTAAACATTTTTATTATGTACCAAGAAACATAAAAGTTATATTTTTAGACTCATTTATCGCAGATAAAAATGAGAAAAATTGGTTAAGTGAATTAAGAGAAAAAATGCAAAAGGTGTATGATCATGAGTTGGCAAACAATACTCGCAATAGGTAGCGGCGGATTTATCGGAGCAGTTTTACGCTCATATATTAATGGCCTGATTTCGCATAGAGTACCGCATGAACTTCCATTTGGCACACTTGGTGTAAATCTGATAGGAAGCTTTATAATGGGTTGTCTTGTAGCCTATTTTATGTATTCAACACTCCTAACTCCGCATATGAAATCTTTTCTATCAACAGGAATTTTAGGAGCATTAACAACCTACTCTACTTTTGCGATAGAAAGCTTTTTACTTTTAGAGGGCGGCAGTATTGCACTGGGCCTTATGAATATGGCACTAAATGTTTTTGGTACGGTATTTATGGCTGGAAGCGGTTATTATCTGATCAATCATTTTTTTAAATCCTGATTATTTCATCCGCACACCATGATGCCAAATCCATATCATGGGTGATAAGCAACATACCCATAGAATTCAAATTTTTTATAAGCATCTTCATCACATCAAGTTGAACCACATTGTCAAGTGCTGATGTCGGTTCATCCAGCAAAAGAAGTTGAGGCTGCATCAGCATAGCTCTGAGGATAGACGCACGCTGAAGTTGTCCTCCTGAGAGTTCGTGTGGAAGTTTTAAGAGCAGCTCATATTCTAAGTTCATATTTTCTAGAAAAGATTTTAATTTTTGCAAAGGAGCTACATCTTTAATTTGATGCAGTAATGTATAACTTGGATGAAAAGAGCTGTAAGGGTCTTGAAAAATTTCAGATACTCGCGATATTTTAATACTCCCGTTTTGTGGTTTTAGATTTCCAAGTATAAGTTCAAAAAGTGTACTTTTTCCTGCTCCGCTCTCTCCGACTATAGCTTTTAGTTCACCTTGTTTTAAAGTAATAGAAAAATTTTCAAAAAGTAACTTCTCTTTTTTATATCCAAAAGTTAAATTTTTCACTTCCAATACATTATGCTTCAAAAAATCAACTCTTATTTAATGCAAGATAAGCTTTTTCTAATTTTTTATACAAAATATCTGGTGTAACATCACTGTTTTCTTCCCAAATTCTTTTCATAACTACGTTATCTTCATCACCATTCCAGACTTTAATATAGGTTCCTTCTTTATATCCATGATCTTGACGAAACTGATTCAAAATATTTTTTCCTACATACAGACGGTAGAGTGTATCTAAGTTCAAGCCGCTCATACTTACTAGGTCAAAAAATTCCGATATCAATTCACCCAAATCAATTTCATCTTTTGATACGGCAATTCGTATAAGATTTTCCACTTTTTCAATCACATTTTCTTGTGTCGCAAATTTTAAAGTATCATTTTGAATATTGCTTAGCGATTCCAGTGCTGAAATATCTATAGCTATATCTTCAATACCGCCTTTTAAATTTTTTTCATACACCTCAATTGCCAAGCTCATTATAAAATGCCAGACATCAATAACTTCAATCTGATGATTTTGCCAGTCAGGCTCTACATCTATGCTTTTCCAATGTTTCCATCCAAAACTATCCACCATTTCTGCACATTCCATATATATACAGCGTTTCCAGTTAATTGTTTTTCCATTTTTTGTCACGCCTTTTGTCCAATTTTCGCCATTGGTTGCATCATTAAGCTGATTTTGCAGCTGTAACATCAAAAAAATTTTATTATCCATCAATTTCCTTTTGTTTATTTTATCTAATATGCTAAAATTTTCTACTTAAAAAGAGAGATTTATGAAAAGAATTAATTGTAGAAAATGTGAGTATTATTATGTGACCTGGGAAGCATCCAAACCGCATGGCTGTAAAGCTTATGGATTCAAGTCAGCCCAAATTCCTTCTATGGTCGTTTTTAACAGTAGTGGAGCCGAATGCTCTTTATTTAAGGCAAAGAGGATGAGTAAATAATTTTTTTGCCAAACCCCAGTCTATTGTCTGTGAGTTTAAAATAATCCACCTCTATTTGCCACAATTTTGGCAACATTGCCAAAGCATAAGGAAAAGTTTTAAAATATAACTTTTTTAGCTCTTTATCATGCGATTCCTGCATTGTACCTCTAAACTGCAGTCCTTGTATTTTTCCTACCTCATCTGTTTCAAGTAAAATATTACCGGCAACAGCAGAGTTTTGTAAAACATGCTTTACATGTAATGTCTCATCGCTGCTTGCAACGACAAAACAGAGTTTGTCGGTATCATAAGCATAAAAAAGACTGCAGACACTCAATTCTGCATTATTTGTAGTCGCAAGACTCATAACATGATGTTTGGCTATAAAAGCAGTAATTTTTTGTATATCTTGATTCATCAATGCTGATACATATAATTTTCTAATTTTTCCGCATCTGTAATATCGCGTTTGTCCAACATCATTTTTGCGGTTTCATCCGCGCCCAGCATCTCAAATATATCAAATGGGTTTGTTATGTTGTAGTAACTTTTTATAAAATCAAGCAGTATTGAAAAATTATCTTTTTTTGTCGTATATTTTTTATACTCTTTATATTCAGCCCAGTTTATATCAACCAATTTCTCTCCTTTGTAATGCACTTTCAAGTCGCCTTACTATCTCTGTCATTTTAGCAGAGCTAACAGCAAAATTCAAGCGCATAAAACCACTGCCTTCTCTGCCAAAACTAAGTCCGGGATTTAATCCGAGTTTTGCTTCATTGATGAAAAAATCTCTCAGTTTTTTGTCTGTCAAACCCATACCCCGGCAATCAATCCATCCCAGATAAGTCGCTTCTATAGGTGTTATCTTTATAAACTGTGGATATTTTTCTGCCACTGCTTCGAGCATTAAATAGTTGTTATACAGATGTTCTTTTAAGTCTTCAAGCCATCTCTTGCCCTTTTTATAGGCTGCTTCAAAAGCAACATGAGAAAGCGATGAACCTTGGGCGAAATGTACTCTGTCATATGCTTTTTTAAATTGCTCTTTAAGTTCTTTATTGGGTATAGATACACTACTCATGGCAAATCCGGCCATATTAAAGGTTTTGCCTACCCCGACAGCTGTCAGGGTTATGTTTTTCGCTTCTTCGCTCAGCGATGCAAAAGGTATATGTTTATAAGGTTGATAAACTAAATCTGAATGTATTTCATCTGCAAAAACAATAATATCATTCTGCAGACAAATCTCTAATATCTCTTGGAGTTCCTCTTTTTGCCATACTCTTCCGACCGGATTATGAGGAGAGCATAACAATAAAAGTTTTGTATTTTTATCAATTTTTGTCTTTAAATCTTCAATATCAAATCTGTATGTTCCTTCAGAATCAAGCTTGAGAGAATTTTTAACAAGTTTGCGCTTAAGTTTTAAAACACTGTGAAAGAACGGAGGATACACAGGTGTTTGCACAATTACACCCTCCCCTTCTTTTGTAAAAGCTTCTATACATGTATGCATGGATGCCACAACAGAATGAGAATAGAGCATATCTTCTACATTCAAATCAACACCATGCTCTTTTTTCATCCACTCAACCTGCGCCATAAATGCCGACTTTGGTACTTCTTCATAGCCCATAACCGGATGTTGAAGTCTTTGTTTTACGGCATCTAAAACACATTGCGGCGTATCTATGTCCATATCTGCCACCCATACCGGCAAAATATCATCTGTGCCGAAAAGCTCTTTTCGCAGAACATACTTTTCCGCATTCGTCCCCTCACGCTCACAAGACGTAGCAAAACTGTACTTTAACGCTTTTTCCATACACTCACCTGCGAAATCGTATGCTGATATTTTCTTGCCGTCTCTTTTATAACAAACTCCAAATCTTCTACATGTAAAAGTTCAAACTTCTCTGCTAAAATATCTTTTAAACACTCTATCGTTTTTATCTCTTTGCCGTTTTCATCTTTATAACCGCCGAGCCAAAACTCTTTTTTCGTAGAACTTTCCTGCCATGTATAGGGAGATGTAAGCATCAAAATACCATCATTATTCAGTCTCTCATCAATCGTATCCAAAAAGAGTCTCGGATTATAGAGTCTGTCTATCAGATTTGTCGCCATTATCAAATCATAACTATTAAAATTTGGCTTGAGATTACAGGCATCCCCCTGCCAAAAGGAGACTTTTTTTGCTAAATTCTCATAACCTAGATCCTGCAGAGTTATTTTTTTATTTACTGTGAGTTCACCCTCTTGTTTTGTACTAAAAGCAACATAACCCTCATCTTTTAATTTGGAACCTACACTCACAAAACGCACAGAAAAGTCTATGCCCTCAATACTATCAAAAGTTTTTGCAAGCTCATAGCTCGCTCGCCCTGTTGCACAGCCCAAATCAAGTGCTTTTGTTGTATTTGACGCATATTTTGAAGCGATTTTTGCACAAGCAACAGCAAAATTATCAACACCGAAATGGATATCGCCGTACTGAAATTCACAATACTGAGAGACAAGTTCGTCACTTTCATAAATGTCACTCCTTTCATCTTCTGTATTACATGTAATGACGTAACGAAAACCTGCATTTTGAAAAAAATGTTTTCTAAAAGCGTACCGAGAATGTTTCATTATTAAATTCCCGCTGCTTGCCCACGATGAACCTAATATAAGAGCATGTTTGTCATCAAATGTTGGTACAGAAAAATCATCATAAGCTTCATGCACTTCAAAGCCTTTATATCCTCGTATAGGCGTTCGGCTCCATTGCCAGACATTCCCTATCACATCATAAATTCCATTAAAACTAAACTCATCTACAGGACAGGATGAAGCATAATGATAAAAATTAATATTTGCTCGGCTTTCATGCAACTCGGGAACATCTTTAAGATTTGAATGCTGATACACAACTTCATATTCGGCTTCACTCGCCAAAGCATAGCTGAGTTTGTCTTTTTGACTTTTATACCTGCAAAACGCTTCCGCTTCTAAAGCATTCACATCCACAGGCCAATCCAGTGGCATATCTATAATTTCACTCAATGCCCGGTATTTAAAAATTGTATCTTCTTTTACCCAGAAATGCGGATATTTTGCTTGAGATTTTTGTAAAAATTCCAATCCTTCTGCATCCCAAAACTCTTCTCTCTCATACCCGCCCTCATTGACAAATTCCAAAAATTCACCGTTGCTCACAAGGTATTTTGATACTTGAAAATCCTGCACGACTTCACGATAACTGCCATACTCATTATCCCAACCGTAGAGGTTATGTGATTTGTCTTTGCCTAATGTAATTTCTGCACCCTTTATTGTAATCATCTCGTTTTTTGGTGCATTTGAGGTATGTGTACATAGATTAAATTCAGGTACTTCCTTTATAAATTCAATAGGCATCTGACGATGCAAAACAAGTGAAGTCTCAATATGAATACGCTCATGCTCAATCCCCATAAGTATAATCCACATAGGGGAGTCATCCTGAATCGGCAGTGTAAAATCCAGATGCATAATCAAGCTCTCAACAAGTCTGCGTACAGCATCTCGGTAAGCTCTAACCTCTCTTACTTGTGGCCATTTATAATGAGATTCGTGCATATCATCCCAACTCATTTCATCCACGCCCACGGCAAAAATAGATTCAAATTCAGGATTTATTCTCTCATTTATTATCTTCATATTAATGAGTTTATTCACAAAAAAAGTCGCCGTATGCCCAAAATAAAATATCATCGGATGGCGGGTCGGTTCACTTTTTTTATAAAAAACACTCTCATCTTTTAAGAGTTCAAACACCTTTTCAAACAAATCAAATGTATTATGAAAATATGCGAGTATCTCTTCACGTTTTTTTGCAACACTCTCACCGTCAAGTGTTATGGGGTACATACTTAGTTTACTCAATCTTTATCTTCCTTTTTCATCGGGTTATTGTATTTTTCAAGACTAAGGCCTAGGTTAAAACCTAGGTTCCGAAAGAATATCGAACTTTTATCTTAACTTAATAGTATTAAGGTTTTAATCTAGTCTGATTTACCTGAAAGCCTAAAAGGCGAAACTACAGAAAAAAATTTAGTTTTGAATTATCGTGCTTTCTCAGCCGTTCCCTTATGTTATAATCATTATATGAAATTTTATCAAAGTAAATTATTAAATAACTACTCAAAGCTCACACATGCCTTTACATGTAAGGAAAGTAACAACCTAGCCTTTCATGTTAATGATATAAAAAAAAATGTAATACAAAATCATAAACATCTGGCAAAAGAACTCAATTATGATTACAAAACACTTGTTCATATGAAACAAATCCATTCAAATATCGTAAAAATCATTGATGAAAATGATAATTTTGACAATCCTCCTACCTGCGATGCTCTTATTACAAATAAAAAGAAAACTCCCCTTATGGTGATGGTAGCTGACTGCTCACCACTCCTCTTTTTTGATCCAAAACAAAATGTTATCGCTACAGCGCATGCCGGTAGAGCAGGAGCATTTGAAAATATAATTCAAAATGTCATACTTAGTTTTATACATGATTTTCATTCTGATATTAAGGATATTATAGTAAGTATAGGACCTGCAATCTGTCAAAACTGCTATGAGATTAATAACGAGATATACCAAGAGGTAAAAGAGAGAAAACTTGATTTTGCTGTAAGTAAAAAAGGCAAAAAAATTTATTTGGATATTCGAAAAATACTCTTAAAACAATTACATGTAATGGGTATAAAAGAAAAAAATATTGAAATATCAGAGATTTGTAACTGCTGTCATGCAGATACATTTTATTCCTATAGAAAAAATAACAACACGGGGAGATTTGCCGGTATTATAATGCTTTAAATTTCGTAAAAATATGTCGCATAGGCACGGTCAAGTTCAGATAATTTTATATTAAAAACTGCTCTGACTTTTTCTTGAATATCTTTCCAAAACGAATTTAGTACTACACTTGCACCCACATTTTCAGACACAGTAAAAAGTTCACCTTCTAAAGCTTCAACAACATCCAAAACTATAATCTTAGAAGCATCGGATGCTAATTTATACCCGCCGTTTGCCCCTCTTACACTTATAACAAAGCCGTGTTTTTTTAAACTTGAAAGAATCTGTTCAAGATAGCCGTGTGATATTTGTGTAACTGCGGCTATTTCTTTAATCTGCATCAGTTTATTTCTTGGAGAGTTATACAGGGCATGCATTGCGGCAACACCATAAAGACTTTTTGTAGAAACACCTACCATCAGACAACAAACCTTTTATACAGGTAATATATTTTACAACCCAGACAGTAATCAAATGCAAGTTCTAAGAACAAACAGACTAAAAGTATGCCGCTTGTTGCATAAAGAAGAGTCTCTACATGTAACAAGTCAAACAACAAAATCAAAACTAAAAATAAAAAACCGAAGTAGGTTGCCAATATCTTAGGGGCACTGTCTTCAAGCCTACTTTTTACATGTAAGAGCTCTTTTGTTCTTAAGGATAAAAAATATAAAAGACTATAACTTTTATTTACAAAAAGTCTTATAGAAAAATCCGCTATTAAAAAAAGTATAATAAATTTGTTGAGTGTCATTAAATAGAAGCTCATAAGCAATAAAATGTAAAATGCATTTATTCTTACAATATTAGCATCAATCTTTATAAATGAAACGGGACAGGATTTTTGACTCATGTCGACTCCTTGTATTAATTATTGTAATAATAATACAAGAAGCAGATAAATGTCAAGTAAACTTAGCAATTTACTAAAGATTAAATGCTTTTATTCTTTGTGCAAGTTGCTCAGGCAGAAGATGTAAAGATTCTTCTACAACTTTTGTATTTCCATGGGTTATAAATTCATCCTCATACTCAAAAGAGACTACAGAAATATCCAAAATATTTTCTTTGGCTAAAAATTCTAAAAGTGCAGAGGCAACACCACCTAGTTTTGCCGTATCAGAAAATACAAACCATTTTTTACATTTTTTTGACAATTCTTTAAGCCTCTCTTCATCAAGCGGTTTGACAAAACGCAGATCTAAAATTGTTACATCTGCATCCAAGTATTTCGATGTCTTATACGCTCGTCCGACACCATTGCCATACCCAATGAGTAAGGTATCACTCTTCGCAGTTTGGAGCAGTTGAGATTTTCCTAATTCAAAAGGCACAGATTCAGGAAGCTGTGTCTCTATAAAAGAGCCTCGTGGATAACGCAGTGAACAGGGATGTTCATACTTTGCCGCAAAACCCATTGCCTGATGAAAACTTTTTTCATCACGAGGAGCAAAAAGTGTCATATTCGGGATGGCTCTTAAATAGCTTACATCAAATGCACCCTGATGCGTCTCACCGTCTTCACCTACTATACCGGCACGATCGAGGGCAAAAACAACAGGCAGGTCCATCAAACAAGTATCATGAATTACCTGATCATAAGCACGCTGCAAAAAAGTCGAATAAATTGTACAAAAAGGCTTAAATCCCTCTTTTGCAAGTGCCGCCATAGAAGTCACGGCATGCTGTTCTGCAATTGCTACATCCCAAAACCGGTCAGGATATTTTTCAATGAGCTCACTAAGCCCTGTACCGCTTGGCATAGCTGCTGTTACACCCACAATCTTATCATTTTTTTCACACAAAGCAAGCAGTGACTCTGTATATATCTGTGTAGCACTTTTAGTTACTGTTTTTTTTGCAGAATTACCGCTGGTGAGATCAAAAGGGCCGACACCATGCCATTTTTCTTCTTTACCTTCTGCTATTTCGTAACCTTTGCCTTTGAGAGTCTGTGCATGTATAAGAACAGGCTTATTCAATTTTCTGGCTGTTTGCATAATATCCACAAGCTGTGCAATATTATGCCCGTCAACCGGACCAATGTAATTAATCCCCATCTCTTCAAAAAGCATCCCCGGTGTTACCAGTTTTAATGATTCTTCCATACGCTTTGCAATATATCTGGCACCTTCACCAAAATTATCTACAAAACTTTCAGTATTTTTCTTAAATCTTTGATAAAAAGGAGAGGCCATAGCAGAACTAAGCATTCTACTGATTGCACCAATCGGCTTTGAGATACTCATTTCATTGTCATTAAGAATTATTACCATCGGGTATTTTCTATCGCCAAGCTCATTCAATGCTTCATATACCATACCTGCTGTCATAGAACCATCACCAATAAGCACAACAGGAATACGCTCATTTTGTTCGCCTTTAAGGGCAATGGCTTTTGCCGCTCCTACACCTAAAGAAATAGAAGTTGAACTATGCCCGGCTACAAAATAATCATCAGAACTTTCACTCGGTTTTGTATATCCGCAAATGCCGTTAAACTGTCTTAAAGTGTCAAATTTTTCCCACCGTCCGGTAAGAAGTTTATGTGCATATGCCTGATGTGAAACATCAAAAATAAAAGGATCTTTTTGAGAATTAAATACCTTGTGCATTGCAACAATTATTTCTGTAGCACCGAGTGTAGAACTTAAATGACCGCCATTTTTACTCACAACTTCTAAAATTCTTTTTCTTATATCATCGCTCAGAGTTTCAAGCTCTTTAATATTTTTTTCTTTTATATTTATTCTACTCACTCAACGCTGCCTTTTTCACTCTTTCAAATCTTTTTGATATTTGTGCATCAATATTTCCTGCATCACTCAATACAATAACACCACCCTCACTGACTGCACTATCTGGCAAGACTTCTACATGTTCCAGTTTTCCCAAATGTTCAACTATTGCACTATGATCTTTAGGGTTCACTTTCAACGTTATCTTTGAAGCACTTTGTAACTCTTTCATTAACTCATCACTTAATGTCTTAGCGATCTGGGCTGAATTTTCACTTACTTCTATTTTTATCACTTCTTTAGCTATATCTAAAGCAGCGTGTAATAATTCGCTTTTTACACCTTCCAAAGCTTTTTTAAACTCATCAGCACTCTCTTCAAGTTTTTGTACAGAAGTCATGAAAAGCTCTAATTTGTGATTCAGCGCTTTGTCAATTTCTTCACGAGCTTTTGCCTCTCCTGCTTTTAAACCTTCATTAAAAGCCTCTTCTTTTGCTTTTTTCAACTCTTCTTGAAATTCTTCTTCTTTAGCTTCAAGTTTCATTTGCAGTTTAATAAAATTTGATGACATTTCATCCGTTTTTTTCATCAATGATTCAATAAGAGAGTCTTTTGAAGTCGTACTCAAGGCACTGGAATCAACATCTGAAACTCTGGCTTTTGGATTATCCTCTGCTGTAAAAACTTTTTCTTCGCTTTTTTGTTGTTCATTTGAACCCATGGCTATAACTTTAAAACTGTATTTATGCACATTATGTTCATCAACTGCGTTGCTAGATATTATAGTTGCCATTTTTTTACTCTATCATCTCTTCAGTTGAACCCATCTGAATAGCTCCAGATTCGGCCAACTGATTTACAACTTCAACAATTTTTCTCTGAGCTGCTTCTACATCTTTCATTTTCACTGCCCCAAGGAACTGCATCTCTTCTTCAAATGCTTCACGTGCTCTCTCACTCATAGCAGAGAAGAACTTCTCTTTTAACTCTTCAGGAGCGGACTTAAGTGCCAGCATAAGTTCTGCTTTGTCCACAGCTTTTAAAACTTCAGCAATAGAATTTTTGTCCAATGTAACCATATCCTCAAAAGTGAACATCATCTCTTTAATCTGCGTCGCTAACTCTTCATCAACCTGTTCGATATTTGCTAATGTTGCTTTAGAATTTTTTGCACCAAGACGGTTAAATATATCTGCAACGGCGCGAGTTCCTCCAACTTCAACTTTATACGATGCGAGAGACTCAAGTTTTGACTCTAACACTGCTGAAACTCTTTTGATTACGGATGGAGAAATATCACCGAGCTTTGCCATACGCATTGCCACTTCACTTCGTAAATCATCCGGAAAATACTGAAGAGTATCTGCTGCTTCTGTCGGATCCATATGTGCCAAAATAAGCGCAATAGTCTGAGGGTGTTCATTAATAATAAAGTCTGAGAGCTGCTGTGGCTTAATTTTTGACAAATAGGCAAAATTTTGTGTATTTTGCATACTTTTAGAGAGTTTATCTAAAATCTTTTTTGCCTCTTCCGGACCAAGCGTTCTATACAACAACTCTCGGGCGTATTCCATACCACCTGATGTCATGTATTGACCCGATTGAAAAATTGCATGAAATTCTTCCAAAACAGCTGTTGCAATAGCCTTGTCTATTGTTCTATTCGCTGCAATGTATTTAGAAATTTCTGTAATAGCTTCAACACCCATATTAGAAAATATAGCTGCTGTTATATCTTCACCCAGTTGCAGTAAAAGTATGGCAATTTTTTCTGCCATACTCATTTCATCAAGTACCGCTTGTTGTTGCTGTGTTAAAGTAGACATAGTTACTTCCTCTCTTTTGTAGGAATTTCAGATTCTTCACTTAAGAGGGCTTCAAGCAAAGAGGCCACTTCTTCCGGTGTATCTTCCGCCATCGTTTTTACTTTCTCCAAAATAACTTCATGTTTCAAATCATCTTCGTTAAAGTTGCTCCCCATACCAAGTTGGTCTTCGACTTTTTTACGCATTTGCTGTACTTTTTCTACCAAGTCATCACCTTCTTCTTCATCAAGCTCCAATGAAGGTGCCACAAGTTCTTCATCTTCTTTTGAAACTTCAAGCATCTTGTCTGCAAACGGAGCAATAACTTTTTTGTATAAAATAAACAATAATATAAGTACAAACAAGTACTTAAACAGGTCAGAAAATGGTGCTAAGTATGTCTCGCTAAATGTAATTGCCTTATTAACTCCTGCTACACCTTTATTTGTCGATGCTCTTTCAAACTGCAAATTCTGAACACTTATTTGATCACCTCTATTTGGATCAATACCTATAGATCGGCTCGCAAGAGATGTTAATGCATTAATATCGGCATCATCCAGCGGTACATATTCCATTTCTTCAGTAGGATTCCCGTCTTTATCTACTTTTGCTTTATATTTTCCATCAACTACAACAGCAGCCGTAATCCTTTTAATTCTTGCAAACTGGCTTTTGGTAGTACTGACGGTTTTTCCTACTTCATAATTGGTCGTACCGGAGTTTTTTGAATATTTTTCAGTTGTTTTATTTGATGCGAGTCCCTGAACGGGGCCTATATTACTCACTGTTCCCGGTACACCGCCAACTTCTTGTGGAGAACTACCTTCTCTTTTTTCTTCATTGACC
>JAMORM010000247.1 GCA_027063585.1 Sulfurimonas sp.
TAGAATTTTACTGTTAGCAATGATGTCACTGTTTTTTATCTCTTGTTCGATGCACCCAAAACCGATACAGCCGGATGAAAAAGCATTTGAAGCAGAAGATTTTTATATTATGCTCGCACTCAATGCCGAGCAGACAAAACATTATAAAGCTGCGGCAAAACGTTTTGAAGAATTATATGAAAAATCATCAAAAAAAGAGTATTTATACCGCTCACTGCAAAATTACTTATTGGCAAAAGAAAATGTCAAAGTTATTAAAAAAGTTGATGCAATTGCAGGCGACTCTTTATCTGACCCGATTTTAGTACGATTGAAAACTATTGCTTTGATTGAAATGGGAAAACTTGATACGGCAAAAAAACTAGCCATTTCTCTTGCAAAAAAAACACAAAAAGCAGATGATTATCTTTTGGCAAGTGATGTATACATTAAAAATCAAGAGTATGATGTAGCTTTAAAATATTTAGACAGTGCATATATGAAAGAATATAATGAAAAAATTCTTGATAAAATGGCAATTATTCTTTATGTGAATTTACACAGAAAAAAAGATGCAATAGCGTACCTAGAAACACATACACGTGTTCATGGATGCTCACAACTTATTTGTAAGCGTTTGATTGGGATTTACAGTAATGAGAATAATATTGAAGGGCTGTTGTCTGTATATAAAAGACTTTATAATTTAGATAAAGACAAAGCAATAGCAAAAAAAATAATTCAGATATATGCTTATAAAAGAGACTATGTAAAACTCATAGATTTTTTAGAGGAGACAGAAGCTGATGATGGAGTGCTTTTAGAACTTTATGTTACGGGAAAAAATTATGCAAAAGCGAGTGCGCTTGCTCAAAAACTTTATGAAGATACGGGTGATATAAAATATTTGGGACAAAGTGCAATTTATGAATATGAAGCACATAGTAAAAAGATGTCCAAAAAAGTTTTAACATCCGTGATAGAAAAGTTGACAAAAGTTGCGCAAGAGACAGAAGACCCTTTATATTTGAACTATTTAGGGTATATTCTTATTGATCATGATATAGACGTTAAAAAAGGAATCAGCTACATAAAAAAAGTTTTAAAAACAAATCCTGATTCGGCATTTTATTTGGACTCTTTAGCGTGGGGCTATTACAAACTGCATAAATGTGCTAAAGCGAAAAAAATCATGGATAAAGTTGTAGATATGGAAGGCGGAGATAATCCGGAAGTATTGTTACATGTAAAGAAGATTAAGAGATGTTATGAAAAAGAGCTTAACAAAAAAGGGAAAAAGAAAAAATGATTTTAGATGATATTATCAAAAAAACAAAAGAAGACTTAGTCCAAAGAGAGAAAGAATTTTCGTTAGATTGGTTAGGACGCTCACTGGCTTTTAATGCTAGACAGCCGCGCGATGTTATACCGTTTTTAAAAGCTACTGAAGAAGATCCGTATAGAATTATTTCTGAGGTAAAAAAAGCATCGCCGTCTAAGGGTGTGATTCGTGAAGATTTTGATCCACTTGCTATTGCACAGGCCTATGAGAGAGGCGGGGCAAGCGCGATTTCTGTGTTAACAGAGCCACATTTTTTTCAAGGTTCTCTAGATTATCTCGCGGGTATTCGAAGATATGTTTCTGTACCACTTTTAAGAAAAGATTTTATAATTTCAAAATATCAGGTGCTTGAAGCTCTGGTTTTTGGTGCTGACTTTATTTTACTTATTGCTGCAGCTTTGAGTAAAAAAGAACTCAAAGAGTTACTGGGCTATGCAAGACATTTAGGGTTAGACGTCTTAGTTGAGGTACACGATAAAAAAGATTTGGTAAAAGCAATCTATGCCGGAAGTGATATTATTGGAATTAATCACAGAAATCTTCAAACTTTTGAAATGAATATGAATCTTTCTTATGAGCTGATTCCGCTTATTCCAAATGGCAAAATTATTGTTGCAGAGAGCGGTATATATGAACATGGACAGCTTGAAGATTTAAGTAAAGCAGGTGTGGATGCATTTTTGGTCGGGGAATCACTGATGCGTCAGGATGATGAAGAAATGGCATTGAAAAAATTAAAATATGGAGAAAATTATGATAAAAAATAAAATGACAATTATGCTTGCTATGGTAGCAGTATTAATGTTTAGCGGATGCACACAAGAAGCACAAAATAAAATAGGACGCTCTATTCAAAATTGGACAGGAACAAATGGCGTGCTTGATATATATATGGGTGGGAAGTTGATCAAAAGATTTATAAAAATTGATAAACTCACAACGGCTACAAGTACGGATGGAACTATTCCTAGAAACTATCGTTATGGTTATGGGTACATTGA